>JAKJEK010000059.1 GCA_022705465.1 Patescibacteria group bacterium
GTTTGGGTGGCTGATTGCCCGCACCAAAGGCGTTGACCTTCTCAAATCGGGCAGCGGAAACATCGGCGCATCCAATGTCGGGAGGATACTGGGGGCAAAGTGGTATGCTCTCACGCTTGCATGCGACATAACCAAAGGTGCCCTTCCAACGTTAATGGCTTTGCGTATGACTGGTAGCGATACCATGGCCGTAATTATCGGCATGGTGGCAGTCCTTGGCCACTGTTTTTCAGTCTTCCTCAGATTCCGAGGGGGTAAGGCGGTGGCCACAACACTGGGAGTGCTGCTGATCTGCCAGCCAATCGCGGCTGCCACTTCGCTGGCGGCTTGGATCATAGCAATGGCTGTCTGGCGCTATGCTTCGCTAGCCTCCATCTTCGCCGCTGCGGCACTGATTACCTTCGAGGCCGTGATGCCAGGAGCAATGGCGGTTCGCTCAGCGTTCATCGTACTCGGGGTGATAACTATCATCCGACACCGGTCGAATGTCACTCGGCTACTTCGCCACGAGGAACCAAAGTACACTTTTGGCACATCTAGAGCCAATCAGGGATAATGAACCCTAACCGCCGGCATCGGCGGTTTTTTATTGTTTTAGTATATACAATTAACCAAAAGGGACGTAACGCAGGCCAAGATAATTATTGACATTTGTGTGCCATCGTGTTTATATAGTAGCACTGCTGTAGAGGGAGGGAACCTAAAGGTGGTTCAGCAAAGAGGAAGGGTAAAGGAGGTAATGTGGAGAATCCACCACTTTACCCCCAAGATCCCGATGTTCGTTCTAGGCATTGGGTGCGGCTTTCTGGGTCTCAACCTGGCCGTAGCCGGTGCAGTAAGCAGATCGACACCACAAGTATTGGCCGGAACGGTGATCTTTCTGGCAGGGATCTATATGGGCTTGTGGCTGGCCTGGAATCAGGCTCTGGCCAGACAGCACCAAAAGACCGAGTTACGACTGGTCACCAGACCCGTTCCCGCTCCATCAGTGTGCGAGCTGTTGTGGGTACCGGGACTTCTGATGATGTTCTTCGGGCTTAGCACCATCATCTATTCGATGGCTGATGAGTCCAGGGCATGGATCGGCGCTGGCATCTGCGCAATCGGCATTATGCTCGCCGAGTATGCCGACATACGGATCGACATCCGAAAACGGGCGCAGCACGAAGAGGCATGAGGCTTCTGTCTCAAGGCGCAATCAATCGACCAGAACAGCAGTTCTGGTCTTTTTATTTGACAGACGTCCAAACAGATGATGTAATGGGACAAGAGTTCCAGAGGGGGCACAACATGCTAAGCACGCTAATAAGGATCGTCCAGTTAGCCATTCATATGGCCAGGGAGTACTACAGACCACCCAGGCGGTATGAATGCTGCGGCTTCCGGCGCATCTACTCTGTTCGTGATGTCCAAGGCGACCCAGAGATGCTCCGGAAACGGTTTGCGTTTCCGTTCGACATGGACAAGCGCAAGCTGGCCCAGGAGTGGTGGTGGCTTCGCTACCAGATTCGCGATTTCTATTTCCGCCGGTTTATCCTGCCCCGGCAAAAACGTGTGGCTGGATAGCCAAAATAACCCCCTAGGGGTTATGATCACACACGCCTCGTTCATCGAGGCTTTTTATTAATCTTGGTGTAGGTTTATCTAGAGATTATTGCGCCGGCTGATATAATTGTGTTAAGAATATTAATTTATTAAAAAACCATGAAACCTTTCCTGTTCAAAAGAAACAAGCCCCAAGAACAGCAGAAGTTGATTGCGCAAGCTGCTGCAGACCCAACAACAATAACCGGCATTTTACAGTCATTCGACCGGTCTAATGACCACCTTGATGATAGTGTTCTTGATTTAATACTCGGTATTAATTATGAGGAGTCGGAAAAAGAATTAGACCGACACAAGCTTCGAGGACAGTACGGGTCAGAACAATATATATACGAAGGAACACCTTACGATTACATACGCTACTTTTTGCACATTTTGGCACCGGAACAGACGGACATAATTTACGATCTAGGGTCGGGTTATGGTCGAGTGGTGCTGTACGGTGCACTAACCACAACAGCCCGGTACAAAGGGATTGAGCTGATACCAGAACGAGTTGAACGCTGCAATACGATTAAAAATAAAATCAGCATAGAGAATGCCGACTTTATTCGATCAAATGTGTTAGACCATGATTATTCTGATGGGACGATATTTTTTCTGTTTAATCCCTTTGCAACTCAGACTCTCTACGAGGTTGGCCAACGCCTGGAAGAAATTGCTAATAGCCACTACATCAGAATTGTTTCGTGGGGCGGACCTTCGAACGAATTCCTATCCACCCAACCGTGGCTCAGGGAGAATCATTACGCGCGGGATATTACTGACCCGCTATCGAGATTGAAGTTTTACGAATCGCTTGAAGCCTAGAATAGACTTATTAAACCGAATCCTTTTGCCCGACTCTTGATAATTCAAGATAAGCGCAGCAGCAATTACTAAGAAGACCAAATAATGGATAATACGAATTGTTGATGTTGTTGGCATAACTCTTTCCATTAAGAAGATTGCCACTGGTAGGGTTGCGGCAGCCATATTCATGCCCCAACGTTTCTTTTTCAAATAACCGATAACAGTGGGAATGCCCCAGGCAACGGCCACAATTGAAAGGAGCGGGAACCACACCGGATATGACCCATATACCGCTTCAGTGAGGCTTGGGAAGAAAGGAAAAACAGCAAATTGCGCAAACAGCAAGACAAGCAAGCAGACTGACTTCAAGCGCAGAATCTCCTTAGGATCTTTGCTGATTTTGATTTTCTTAATGCTAAACTTCTTCATGAGGTTCTCCTCTAGCCCGAGCTAGTTAATATTCAATAATAGATCTGTCTACTCTATACACATTCTAGTCGGAAAGCATCAATATTTCAAGGAACTGTATTGGTAGTACTTTTGGGCAATTATATTGACCTATAATTGTTTTTGTGTTATGGTTTTATTCCAGACTGATTCAGTTGGAGGGAGGGCGACGTGCGCTACCAGCCAGTAATAGACCGACCAACGCGCCGCCTTTGGGCGTGCAAAGGCTGTATTACCTCTGGTCAAGCAGCTCAGGCAGTGGATCCCTGGGATGCATTCAATCGCTGGCGGGAAGCCGGTGAATGCTTTGATCGGGCCGGAAACCAGCGCGAGGCAAAACGATGCTATCATGAAGCCGGACAGGCTAACGAACGGTACTGGAAATCGCTACCGCCAAACCGGGTAAAAACGCGCTCAGTTCACATTGCGCAGACAGCCATGTTTTTCCTCTACGCCGAGGACTATGAACAAGTGCGCCGGATCGGAGGATTGTTCATTGGGGCAGGGTGGTTGGATGGGCGTGCTAAAGAGCAGTTGATTGCTGCATTGGAAGAGATTCCTGATGACTTCTGATCAATTACCGCCAGATTATCTGGCGGTTTTATTATCCAGTAAAGAAAAAGGCGGCGATCATCTCGTCCAGTTTCTCATCGCTAGAAATCACAGTAATCACAATAAGACGCTTGGGGTCAGAAGTTGGAATGTAGACATACCAGGTTGTACCGAAACGACCGCCCGTTTGAATCTTGGTAGCCTGTTCCCCACTTCCCGTCAGGACTGTTTTCTCGGTGATGATCCGGTCTCCCGAACGCAGGAGACGCTGTTGTAGATCACGGGCAGAAAGCTTGTCAGGGTTTTCAACGAAACCAATGATTCGCTTTGTTTCTTCTGGGCGAAGTGATCGAGTTTCTGTCGGGTCGGACTCATAATTTGCAATAACCACTATCCCTTCGGCCGTTTTTGTATTGATGCGCCAACCTTTAGGGAAACTAATAGAAAACTTATAGGTGCCATCAACATAAGTATGCCAACCTTCAGGAGCTGGCCGAACGGGGTCTGGTATCTGTTGACTAACTGAAGACTGCTCCGCCTGATCATCCCGCCAGACACGGATAGTCAAATAAACAGCCAGTCCCGCGATAATAACGGTGAGAATTAAGCTGGTAATAAATTTTAGCCTCATATCCCGCACGTGTTTCTGTCTCCCCTTTTACCATAACAAAAAATTAAGGCATTGGGGCCAGAAACAGTCGGGCCTTTTGTTTTGCGCAATGACTATATAGATTTACGTTTAATTATGGCAAACGTAGTGGTGTTGAAGGGGTCGTGGTGCATACCGTATTCAAGAATCTTGAGTTTATAGATGGCAGCAGCAGTCTGGGAACCGAGAGTAGCGGTGGTTTTGGGAAGTTCTCCATCAGCTATTCGTTTTACGCAAAGGGCAGTGTCATCGCTATCCTGACCGTAGGTAAGCACAATATCCGGATATTTTTCGGCAAAGGTTCGCTTGCACTGACTAACTGCCTGAGGATGGCCAAACACTTCAGTAATTTCGTCCGCACTATTAACGGATGGATCGGCAATCAAGCACTGCAGGATCTCCATACCATAAATAGCTTCAACATCAAAGGTATATTTACTCATGGCGTAGGTGCTGGAGACATAAGCGCCAGATCCAGAATTGGCGAAAGCGAAAATGCCCCGATCGATCTCGCCGTCGACAACAGCTTTAATCACACGTTCGGCCTCTACTAGGTATTTAAAGTCGAGATGGCTGCTATCAATCCCCAGCTCTTCACAGAACCGCAAGGCTGATTCATGAGTGAAACAACCCTCAATACCATGAATTCCAACGGTGATCTTGTCCTGATGAACCGGGAAGATATCGCTTTTCTTCTCCAAGTGCTGGATATTAAGCTTTGGCTTCATCTGCTTTTTGCGATGGAAGGAGAACATTTTCTGATTAGCATCAACAAACCAGCGTTCAATCCACTGACGAATACGCTTACGCTCTTCAAGCGGTAATGCATCGACAAATAAACGCTGACAGGAAAGCTGCTGGTTAATCTCTTCCAAAGAAGACTGGCTGAGTTCGCCAAAAGCCTCCTTGGCGCTTTCGATGAGATTTCCATGCGCACCAATTATTAGATCCTTACGTAGCCAATCGGCCGAACTGTTAATTGAGTGAATGTAGGCGCTAAAGAGGGCGTTGGAGGCGGGTACTGCCCACTCCATGATCTGTTCCATGCTGGGTTTATCTTGTCCTGCAGCGCGCGAATAGGTGTCCACAAGCTTATCAACAACAATTGTGAATAACTCGGGCATGCTCAATGTCACACCCATCATAAAATCATGGTGATCCTCCGAAACGGTGTCGAGAAAATTGATTCCCTGGTCGGTGAGATAAGCCATAATTTTTTTAGCGTGCGGATTCTGACTGGCATCTTTATGCGTAGAGATTTTTGCCCACTTCTGACCCTGAACCGGCACGAACGGTCCATGCAACGGATGCAGGGAAAGATGTGCGGCGCCCGTCTGCTTGACGGTTTTTGACAGGCGCCGCTTGATGCTACAGATATCGATGACCAATTGGTCGGGTCGGAGTACAATACCCCGGAGAATTGTGGGCACCGCATCGCGCGGGACGGCAAGCCAAATCACGTCTGCCTTCCAGACCGCTTGCCATTTCTCCACACTGGAGTGTTCATCCGCTCCAATGACGGTTCCCAACTGTCCCATCAACGGGATAAGAAGGTTTTTGCCCATCTCACCCGTGGCTCCGACAACCGCATTGATCATAGACATCCTTTCTTGCTCGCCTCACTTGTCGAGAGCATAGGCCTGGCGAACGACCTCTGCTCCGTGGCGGG
>JAKJEK010000060.1 GCA_022705465.1 Patescibacteria group bacterium
GGTTGTATATGCCAAAAGCAGTAAAGAAAAAAGATGAAAAGAAAACAGTTCGCCGGAAAATCCGCAAAGTTGTTGGTACCGGTAAAGTTTTTATTCAATCGTCGTTTAACAACACAATCGTTACAATCACCGATAGTACAGGTGGAGTAATTGCATGGTCTTCGGCTGGCTCAATCGGCTTTAAGGGCACCAAGAAGTCTACCCCCTACGCCGCCCAACTTGCCGCAGCCGCAGCAATCGAAAAAGCTAAAGCGACAGGGCTTAGCTCTGCTGTCGTATTTGTATCTGGTGTTGGGTCAGGAAGAGAATCAGCTGTTCGCGCCCTGACAAATTCCGACATGGAAATTATTTCAATTAAAGATATTACGCCAATTCCTCACAATGGTTGCAGACCAAAAAAACCAAGGCGTGTTTAGTAGAACATAGATAATTAGGATTTGATATGACAAACGCGTGCGAAAAGTGTAGAAGGATGGGAGAAAAGCTCTTGGTTAAGGGTGAGCGTTGCTTATCCGCCAAATGCGCAATGGTAAAACGACCTTACGGTCCAGAATCACAGGCCAAAACAGATGGACGAACCAAGAAAAGTGAATATGGTAAACAGCTTGCCGAAAAGCAAAAGGCGCGTGGTATCTATGGTCTCCGAGAAAAGCAGTTCCGCCTCTACGTGACCAACGCTGAAAAAATGCAGGGCAACTCAGCTGAAAATGTATTAAAGCTACTTGAGTTGCGCCTGGATAATGTTGTTTATCGGTTAGGATTTGCCATATCCCGAGCACATGCCAGACAAATGGTTTCCCATGGCCTGGTAAATGTTAACGGGAAAAAGGTCACTATTCCATCGTATATTGTTAAGGAAGGAACAGTGATTGAACCTAAATACAAAGACAAGTACACCGAACTTAAGGCCGATGGTGTACCTTCATGGCTCGAGCTCGACGTTAAAAAGGTTTCCGGTACCGTTAAGCACGTTCCCATGCGTGAACAAATCGATACGCCAGTTAACGAAAATCTTATTATTGAGTACTACTCTCGTTAATAGGCGTCAAATTATTATTTTATCTGGCAGGAGCACTTATGGAAAAAATTGGTTTGCCAACAATCGAAGAACAGGAAATTGGTCAAAACCACTCAAGGTTTTCAATCGAACCCCTTTATCCTGGATATGGTTCAACGATTGGCAATGCATTAAGACGCGTACTTCTTTCATCAATGACTGGGTCATCTGCCACCTTCTTCCGCGTAGAAGGTATCAATCATGAATTCTCAGCCATTCCTGGTGTTAAGGAAGACATGGTTCAGTTACTAATGAATATTAAAAGTATTAATTTTCGTTCTTACTCAGACGAACCGGTTACTTTGGAAATATCCAAAAAGGGCGCCGGCAAGGTAACTGCAGCTGATTTCAAACCAAATAGCCAGGTTGAGATATCCAATCCCGACCAGCACATTGTTGCATTAGACAAAGATGCAAACCTTCATCTTGAGGTTATCGTCGAAAAAGATCGCGGCTTTAGGCCAACCGGCACCAGCGCTGATAAAAAGGAAATTGGCTGGATTGGTATTGATGCCTCTTTTTCTCCAGTTGATAGAGTAAGTTTCTCAATAGAAGACACTCGCGTTGGTCAAATGACTAATTTCGACAAACTAACACTTGACGTCATTACTAATGGAACAATTGATCCAAGAAGCGCTCTTAAGGAAGCATCCAAAGTTCTTGTAGACCACTTCGAGGCAATTATCTCTGATCCTGCTTTTAATCCAGAACTTACCATCAAGCCAAGCGAGCAAGAAATCGAAGTTAGCCTGCCAGAGGAAAGCGATATTGACAAAGAAGAATCGGTTACTGACAACAAGATCAAAATTGAAGATGCCGGCTTTAGTCCGCGCACGGCGAACGCTTTAGTTAACGCTGGTGTAAAAACAATTGCCGGACTGAAACGGCTGTCACCGTTGAAAATCGAAGAAATTAAAGGCTTAGGTAAAAAGGGTATTGCCGAAGTTAAAGAGGTGTTAAGTAGATATGAATAGGAAGTTAGGTAGAAATAAAGCACATCGCGATCATATGCTTCGCAATTTGGTTACCTCTCTTGTTCTTTATGAACAAGTTGACACAACAGAAGCAAAAGCCAAAGAAGTCAAGCGTTTGACAGACCGCATTATTGCAAGAAGCAAGGACGATTCATTAACCACTAGACGCACTTTGCATCGATATTTCTTTGACGACAATGCCGTTGCAAAAATCATCGATGAGTTGATTCCTCGCTATAAAGAACGTCAAAGCGGCTTTGTGAAAAGCTATCATTTGCAAAACCGCCTTGGTGATAATGCTCCCATGATGAGACTTGAATTGGTTGATAAAAAAGTATTTGTTGATTCTGAGGCCGCTAGCACCGACAAAGATACCGCTGAATCAGATAATGTCGTTGTCCGCGAAAAGACAAAAAGTACAAAGAGCCAATCGAAAAAGGATGATAAAACAGAGGTAGAGAACAATGGTTGAATCTAATAATCAAAACCGGGAGTGGTATTTATTTGACGCCGAAAACGAAGTTCTGGGCCGTCTGTCAACCAAGGTGGCAAACAAGCTTCGCGGCAAGGATAAAACTGCTTTTCGTGATAATATTGACACTGGTGATTATGCTGTAGTTATTAATGCTGATAAAATTCGGGTAACCGGTAAAAAGGATGAGCAAAAGGTTTATCATCATCATACCGGATATTTAGGACACCTCAAGACCGTTACTTACTCCGAGCTCCTTGAAAGTAAACCCGAAGAAATCATCAAACACGCTGTTCGCGGTATGTTGCCAAACAATAAATTGCGTGAACAATTCATGGGTCGCCTGAAAATATATAGCGGCAATAAGCATCCCCACCAGAATGTTAAGTTTAAAGGTCAGGAATAAAGATGGCAGAGACAAAAACTACTAAAAGATATTGGACTGGAACAGGACGCCGGAAAACTGCCGTAGCCTCAGTACGCATCACAGAAGATGGTACTACTAGTGTTGTTGTTAATGGAAAAGATACAGACCTACCATCAGGCACACTGGCTCCACTTGAACTTGTTGGCAAGAAAGGTTCATTCGGTCTTTCTGTTCGCACAACCGGTGGCGGTAAAATGGGCCAACTTGAAGCAATTAGGCACGGTATTTCCAGAGCACTGGAAAGCTATAACCCTGAGTTCCGCACAACCCTGAAAAAGGCGGGCTTTCTTACTAGAGATCCAAGAGAAAAAGAACGGAAGAAGCCAGGACTCAAACGCGCTCGTCGTGCACCACAGTGGGCAAAGCGCTAATACTAATTTCAAACCAACAGAAAAAGACCTGACACCAGGTCTTTTTCTGTAAATTCATCTAGATAAGTCTGGCATATATGTTAAATATTTGATATAATAACTAGTACAGGCAATGGTAAATCGAATGGAAAAAATTGATGAATTGGTAAAGAGGGAAGTATCAAAGCAGCTACTTCTTGCTTTTCCTGATTCTATCATCTCGGTGACAGACGTTGAGGTGTCCAAAGATCTCTCTTACGCAAAAATTTGGATTAGTTCCCTTAATGATATCGACCAAACAGTTAAGGCATGTCAGGCATTGGCCCCCGAAATAACGCGCACTCTAGCCTCACGCATTAAAGCCAAAAGGGTGCCAAAACTCTCTTTTATTGCAGATAAGAGTGGCAGCTATTATGATAAAATCGTTGATATTATTGATAACTTGCATAAAGATGACAAGTAACATGAATACTTGCTATGCTTAAACGCAATTTTTTTTATTTATTTTCGGTAACCATTTTCGCAATAGCATCCCTGGTGCTATGCCTTTATAATTACAACCCATTTGTTGCCACATCGGCAATCTTCGTCAATTTTTACGTGTCACTATTTGCCAGTCTTGCCGGCGTCATCACGTTGATCCTATACTATATCAAATATTTCCGATCCAAAGATAAATTAGTATACGCAACCTTCTTCCCCTCACTTCGGCAAGCTGTCTTTCTTTCTCTCGCATTAACTATGATGTTGCTGCTAAAAGGGCTGGATTTGCTTGACTGGTGGATTGGTACGTCAATCGTAATGGTAGCAATTCTGTCCGAATTATTCTTCCAGACCAAGAAACAAGCAAAATAATCAAGGATCATTATGGCACAGGGCAATCTTCATCCTATTACTCAATTTATTCGTAAAGCCTCACTCTTCTTTGAGAAACGTGGTTTTGAGGTATACGAAGGCCCGGAGGTTGATACGGAGTGGTATAACTTTGATGCTTTAAATGTGCCGGCAAACCATCCAGCTAGAGATGTTCAGGACACTTTTTGGCTCACTGATGGACGATTGCTTCGCACTCACACCTCGAACTGTCAGGTACGCTATGCCGAGAACCGTCAACCTCCAATTCGCGTAATCGTTCCAGGCACCGTCTACCGCAACGAAGCAACTGATGCGCGGCATGAAAGCACATTGACCCAGCTCGAAGGTTTATATATCGACAAGGACGTAAAGATTGGCCATCTCTTCGAAACGCTAACCGGTTTCTTACAGCACATCTACGGCGATAGCATCGAAGTAAGATTTCGACCGCACCACTATCCTTTCGTTGAACCGGGCGCTGATGTGGATATTAAGTTTGAAGGCAAATGGCTTGAAGTTCTCGGATCAGGGATGGTCCATCCAACCGTTCTAAAAAACATGAACATCGATCCAAGTATTTACTCAGGTTTTGCTTTTGGTATGGGAATTGACCGCCTGGTAATGCTTGAGCATCATATTACCGAAATCCGATTGTTCAGGTCTTCTGATCTTAAATTCTTAAAACAATTTTAATTGCGGAAACTATTATGAAAGTTCTAAAAAGCTGGCTAAACGATTTTGCGGAAATCAACATCAGCAACGACCAACTTGCCCGGTTATTTACCTCCCTGGGCACGGAAGTTGATGACCTTGTGGTTAGTTTTGACGAGTCCGTCATAGTGGCAGAAATTTTGGAAGTTAAACCGCACCCCAATGCTGATCGTTTACGCCTTGCCACAGTTAACACTGGAACAGAAAAGCTTGAGATCGTCTGTGGTGCTCCAAATATCGAACCTGGCCAAAAGGTCCCGCTCGCTCAGGTTGGGGCAAAATTGGGTACACACGTTCTCCAAAAGACCACGATTCGCGGTGTTGAATCAAATGGTATGCTTTGTGCCGAAGATGAGTTGGGACTTGGCTCCGATCATTCGGGTATCTTGATTCTTGACCCGTCTTACGAGCTAGGCAAACCGCTCTCTCACTATATTAATTCTGACGCCGTTTATGATCTTGAAATAACGCCGAACAGGGGCGACCTCCTATCCCATTTTGGCGTTGCAAGAGAGATTGCTGCCGCCCTTGACCAACCACTTAAGCCTGTCACTGTAGACCAAACCATCTTTGGCAAAACACCACAAAATGAGTCACTAAAGGTGTTTGTCGAAGATCAGGATGGTTGTCCTCAGTATAATGCATTAATGATCAATGGAGTTACTGTAGCTGAATCACCCGAATGGCTCCAGGCACGTTTACAAAAAGTTGGCCTGCGCCCGATCAATAATGTTGTTGACGCCACTAACTATGTATTAATGGAACTTGGCCAACCGCTTCATGCATTTGACGCAGGAAAAGTTCTTGATAGTG
>JAKJEK010000061.1 GCA_022705465.1 Patescibacteria group bacterium
CGCAAATGCAGCCCGTCTTAAATCTAAAGATATGGTGAATCGTGACTACTTTGAACATTATGCATTTGGCGTATCACCCTGGGACTTAATGAAGAATGCCGGTTACGACTACTTGTACGCCGGAGAAAACTTGGCAATGGATTTCCGGACCTCGGAAGGGATTGTCAGAGCTTGGATGAACTCGCCAACCCATCGCGACAATTTGCTAAATCCGGATTTTGAGGATGTTGGAGTTGGTGTCGTTAAGGGTGTTTACACCGAGGAGGAAGTAGATAGAAATACCATCATGGTAACCAACATGCTCGGGAGAGAAAAACCTCGGTTATTTAAGTTCTTCGACAGAATTCGCAGCATTCTGCCTTTATACTAACCTGGACACATAGGCATGTGCCCTGAGGTTTTGTGTGAAAAACGCCTGGTCTCGGCGCATGCTTTCCGCATTAGTAACTGTGGATAAACTAAAAAGTGACCTCAAAGACTAGCAAAAAAATCACTGTTGACATAGTTTGCGATTGTATGTAAGCTGAATCGCGAAAGCAAAAAAGTGCCTATGACGGCGGAAAAGTATGACAAAGTATGAAAATATGTTGCGTACATGCTGTTATGGGATTACATTATCTTTGCCCGCTTGACTTCTAAGTCGGAAAACCGGTTTGGAAATATGATCTCAAAGGGGATGTTCTTGCTAAAGTTTGGGTAAATTTCTTACCAGAGGGGCAGCAGGAAATTTTGACATTAGTGCAAATTCTTATTGGCTCTTTGAGAGGGAATTATATTAGTGCTGACACCGTGAAGAAGAATATATTCCAAATGAGTTAACTTTGCCTATTAAAACAAAACTATAGATCTATCAAATTAAACAACAAGTAGAATTAATTATTAAGCAGAAGGAGTGGTTCATGAAGAGACTCTTCAAGAAAACGCTTATCTACCTTCTTGTAGCTACAACTTTCCTGCCGACATGGGCAGTAACTGGAGTGTTCTCGGTTGAAAGAGCGCTCGCAGCAGTTTCTGTGTCCGGAGGAAGTAGCACAAGTACGGTTAGTGGCTCTGGTGACCCGGTCGCTCTTGACAACCTGGTTATTGGAACAAGTGAGAATGGTGATTTCACGTCGGCTGAAGGCGTCGTTATCACCCTATCCACAAATACGGCAGCAATGCTGCAGTTTGATCTGACTAGTCCTGTAACAGCAACCCCGTCGGGCATGTTAGACCTGGGTGTTGGTAATGGACTTCCGATCGATGTTGTACCAAATATGAGCGCTATCGTTATTCCGGTTGCAACACCTTCCGCTCAGGCTGGCGAAAGCATTACCATTTCAGGCATTAAGGTTAAGGCGACTGCCAGTGGCCCGACACCTGTCTTTGCGGGAAACGAACGCTTGGTTATCGCGACTAATTCCGCTCCGGTTACTCTAGCTTATGGTGATCCGATTGTTGTGGATGCGCAGACGCCATCATTCACCGATATCATTGCTGACCCGTCTGCATTAAAAGAGGGGATTGTAAATATTCAATTCAAGTCATCAGAGACGCTTGCCGCCATTCCGCTTGTTAAGGTAAATGGGCGACCGGCCTTATTCGTTAGTGCTGCTGGTATGATATATTCATACAGCTATGCCGTTACTGACCAAGATCTGCAAGGTCCGGCAACGATTACTATTGAAGCAGATGATGTCAATGGTAATTCCTCGGGTTTAGTTGCTAATGCGACTGCTCTCACTATTGATGCTGATTTGCCAGTCATTAACTCAGTCGTGACGCAAGACATAAATAAAAATGGAAAAATTGACGCCCTAAAAATTACGTTCAGTGAAGCAATCAAAGACACTACTGTTTCTCCGGCAAACTTTGACGTCGCGGGTTACTCCGACGAAAACTTCTTACCCGACACTAATGGAGACGTTGCCAATGATAATGTAATTTATTTAACTTTCTCCGAGGGTGCGGTTTATGATACCGGTGCTGTACCAACTGTGTCTTATACTGCTGGCACGCTTTCTGATTTGGCTGGTAATTTGCTCGAAACCACTCTTACTCCCATTCTCTCAGTTGATCGCTCTGGTCCTGTTATCGTTTCGGCTTACACAGCGTCCGTTACCTCTATTGATCTGACCTTCTCTGAGCAGCTCAATACTGTTTCCGTTCAAAAAGAGGACTTTGCCGTGGAGAACAACACAGTTTCATCGGTTATCACCTCCGGCAATCCGGTAATCGGTTTGGTTCTTGGTACTGCAATTAATCCCACCGACACACCTCGGGTATCAATTCCCACCGGTCGTAATGTTAATGACAAGGCTACCAACAGACTAGATGGTCCAGTTGATGCTCCAGTCACAATTGATGGTATTACACCACAACCATCCGGTCCATCAGTTGAGAGTGTTCGCTATGTTGAGGGTGTTAACGAGGATAATGAAGTACTGATAGTTTCTTTCAGCGGGCCAATCGAAACCGTCGGTACAACAATTGACTATCTGGTGGAGTATGCGCCTTCTGGTGACTTTACTGCTACTGATACGCGAACCGTCGGGCCCGTTGCGGTATCGAACATTGAAAAAGATGAGACTGTTGAAATAATTATTCCCGACCAATCTGCCAGGACCGATTTCGCTGGAAAATTCCGAGTAACCGTATCAGCTAATGTTAAAGATGCTGCTGGCAATAGTGTTAATCAGGCAGGCGATAACAACATTGCCGTTTCTGAGCCGGTTGAAAAATTTGATACTGTCGCCCCAACCGCTCTTGTTGTCTCACCTAATGGTGGCGAGTCCTGGCGAACGGGCATGACGGTAAACGTCACCTGGGAAGCAAACGACACTAATTTGGGACTTGCTCCAATTGAGCTTCGTTATTCTATCGATGATTTCCTGACATCAGAATTAATTGCATCAGATCTTGCCAATACCGGAACTTATTCGTGGACCATTCCGTTTATTTCCGGTACTTCAGCGAAAGTAAAGGTCATTGTAGCTGATATTCAAGGCAATATTGCTCAAGATATTTCAGATGCTGCCTTCACTGTTAATTCCAACCCTATTTTCACCGTCACTCCAGTTGAAAAGAGCGGAGAGAGGTATATAAAAGCAGAGTGGTTAGGTATTGGTGGTGGAGTTGAGCAATACCTAATTAGCGTTGATGGTAATATTCGTGAGGCTATCACCGTTTCCGGCAATGATTTGGGCGTACCTTATGTTCGTGAGCTAAAAGTGCTCGAAGCACGAAAGTATTCTGTTTCTGTCGTGGCGCGCAGTATGGGTGTTTATGCAGCAAGTCCAGCGGTTAAATCCGTGCTCTTTACTGCTCCAGCAACCGTGTCGTCTGTAACTGGAGTTGAAGGTGACGGCGCAGCAGCTTCAGATAGTGCTGGCGCAAGGCCAGCAGCTCCAGGAAGAGCTCAGGCAGAACCGCCTGCACCGCAACCACCAGCAGAGACGCCCGAAGATGGTGAAACCACTGGTGACGAAAATGGAATTATTCGCGGTGAAGATCAGACCGAGGATGAGGGGGTTAACTGGACACCTTGGATTATCCTGTTTATCTTAATTATCTTGGTGGGCGCTGCTACTGGTGGCTATTTCTACTGGTTTGGCGGAGAAGAGGAAACCACAGCGGCAACCAAAGCCCCCGCGGAAGAGCCCAAAAAGGTTTCTGAACAACCGAAATCTGAGGTTGTACGAGCGCAAAAAAAACGACCAGGTGGAAAACGTTCCAAGCGCTGGTAGTGGATAAACTGTTTCTTTATGGCAGTTGATCGCGAAAATCCCTCGTAACAACGGGGGATTTTCGTGTATAATCACTAATAATGAAGAAAGGGATAAACTCTCTAAAAACGATTAGGCATGATATCGAAGCACTGCTTCCAATGACGTTGGGCAGTCTTGCTTTATTTTTGTGCATAGGTTACTTCGTTTATGTCGTAGTTAAGACTACCCAGGTTAATTATCTTTCAAACCAGCAAATCGCTGAAGAGGAAGCAAGAATCAACGAACTTGAAGATGAATTGCGTTTTATGAAGTTTCAGATCAACTACTTTAAGACCACTAGCTTTAAAGAGAAAGAGGCAAGGGAAAAATTAGGTTATCGTGCCCCTGGTGAAAAGGTAGTTAGCTTACCTCTGGATAAACCAGAGGAGAAAGTAGCGGATGGGGCAATCGAAGATGAAAAGATTAGAGTTCCCAACCAGCATCTCTGGTGGGCCTACTTTTTCGGGGAGTAGGGCATAGGGCTGTGTTTCGGAGTATGGTATCTAGAACACAAACTCCGAGCTGCCACGATTCAGGTAAGGGTTGCATTTCTCGCTTGACTTTGTTATGATACCTGGTGTCGACGCGGGGTGGAGCAGTTGGTAGCTCGTCAGGCTCATAACCTGAAGGTCGCTGGTTCGAGTCCAGCCCCCGCTACCAAAGAATTACAAAGAGAGATGTGAATTGGGAAATGGAATGAGAAACGACGATTTCTCAAGCGTAAGGTTCTCGTTTCACATCTCTTCTTTAATAACCTAAAATAATTAGGCTGCGTAGCTCAGTCGGTTAGAGCGAGAGATTCATAAACTCTAGGCCGGTGGTTCAAGTCCACCCGCAGCCACCAATTCAAAATTACTTTCATGCCACGAAAAGGGGAGCAGGAGGCATAAATTATGATGTTGCGCTGGCCTCAAACCCTATTGTACAGAACATGGAAAAGCACTCTCAAAAATCACTCATCGGAAGAGTGGTCAAAGAAATTAAATTAAATCGACTGATCGAGTCGGGCGATACCGTTATTGTTGCAGTTAGCGGTGGACCCGACTCGATTTGTTTGTTGGATATTCTCGATAGACTGAAGGACAGTTTGGGGATAGACATCAAGGCTGCCCATTTTAATCATAAGCTCAGGGGGGGTGAGAGCGATGCTGATGCCGAATTTGTCAAAATAATCTGTCGGGAACGGGGGATCGAGTGTCTCGTGGGGGAGCCACCCGCTGGGTCGGCAATAAATAGCGAAAACGACGCAAGGATTGCTCGTTATTCTTTCTTTGAAAAACTGCAAAAAGGGGAGGGCAGAGTAAAAATTGCCCTTGCCCATAATGCGAACGATTTGGTCGAGACGTTTTTAATGCGTTTGGTGCGTGGCACTGGTCTGCGAGGACTTCGCTCAATTCCCTCGCGGCGGGGGAAGTTTATCCGTCCCCTACTCCCCTTTTCCCGATCCGAGATCGAAGAGTACTTGACAAAACACAGCCTTGACTACTGCACTGATTCATCTAATTTTGATCTCCGCTACACCCGTAACTTTTTCCGCCTTGAGATAATCCCCCGCTTGGTTAAAGTTAACCCGAATTTCATCCACACTATGGCCGATACAGTGGGGTCTATAGAAGATGACTATGATTACCTCGAGAGAGTGGCAATCGAGTCTTTAAATAAAATCATTATCAGAGAATCTGATCGGGAGATTATCTGCGATTGGCGGGGCTGGCTAATACTACACCCCTCTCTTCGGCGTCTCGTGTTGCGACAGGCATTTAGCAGACTGGTGGAGTTAAAAGACATTACTCAAACGCAACTGCAGGAAGTAGTTGATGTTCTGAAAAGTGGAGTTGG
>JAKJEK010000062.1 GCA_022705465.1 Patescibacteria group bacterium
ATTCAATTCTAACCTTCATAACCGGCAAAATCGCCGCGGCGAGTCCGGCATCACTAAGCGTCAAATTGGGTTTCATCTTAGATATCTCACCCAGCATGCGATCAAAACCCTCATCACCACCTAGAGATCCCTCACCACCCATGTTGGCTTCTAGGTTACGGAACTCCTCTACCAGCTCTCTAACGCCCCTGGAAATCTCCTCCTCTGCTGGAGACGATCCTGGTGCATTAGCGGCAGGTGATACAGGAACAGGAGAAGTTCCAAATGCATTGGCATCGAGTTTCCTGAGGTCTTGGACAGTAGCCCCTGTATCCATATTGCGAAACTGTAATGTTGTCGGGGTGCCATTAACATTAACGGGGTTTCCTGAATTTATATGTTGGGCAATTGTTTTCTCTGTGCTATCAAGAGTATTGGGACGTCGTAACAAATAGGAAATTTGGGCTAATGTTGATGCCTGATCGCCAAGACCACCACTTTCAGTGAACCTTTTTTTGGGGTCAATAACACCCTGGTTGTTGTTGCTGGTAACGACTGTGCCATCGGGATT
Organism: Patescibacteria group bacterium; assembly: GCA_022705465.1. Lineage (GTDB taxonomy): Bacteria > Patescibacteriota > UBA1384 > XYA2-FULL-43-10 > 1-14-0-10-43-13 > JAKJEK01. The sequence continues at coordinate 551 of JAKJEK010000062.1, forward strand.
AAATTTGAGAGAATCCAATAGGTCCTGTAATCCGCGATTTTCTTTACCCTTTCTGTCGTCCTGTGCCCAACTACGGATAAGTGCTTTGTACCTGCTTTGAAGTTCTTTTGGAGTTTTGGGATTTATAGCTAAATCATAAGCAGCATCGACTCGGGCATTTTCTTCTCTCTTTTTTTTTGCCAACTCTGGGCCTTCTAAAAATAGTTTTCGTCTGGCGGTATTGGCCCTGACCTTTGAACGATATTTGCCGAAAGCACTATTATCACCAAGCACTGCCTTGTAAGGACTTGTCCTTGATACAGCTAATCTGGCTCCTAAGGCTGCTGCTCCGGCGCGCTCTTTTGCTTCCTGCCCCGCCCATTTTGTTGCCTTACCGCCCGTTGCCCCCCACGCCTGTTTGCCATACTTCGTCCAGGCAGCCATGGCGACACCACCAACCTTAAACGGTGTAGTGACCGCCATGTACAAACATAAACCACCAAAAGCAACAGGCAATATCCAGACATCACCAGTATTAATCGATTCTACGAATTGCCCGCCCAGCCAAAGCCAGAAGACTGACACTACTGGCATAAATACCCATTTAGTAAAGTTACTCCACCATTGCTGAAAATACTTTTTAGTTATTGGCAGTGCCATAGCCAAAAAACCGAGAGGGGCAATAGCGATGATAAAATATAACATGTAATTTCTGATCATAAAAATAAAGGCGAGGATAAACATCATGATCGCACCAGCGATGACAAAAAACTGTTTTACAATGTAAGCCAAAATCGCCGCGTAGTAGTTACTTCCAGGCGGCTCATTGCCGGGAGCGATCGGACAACCAGGGTCTCCGTTCTGATCGCATTTAGTTAAATTGTCAAATAGCCCAGGCAGAGCATTTTGCTGGTTGCCATGTAAAAAGACCGTGATTGCCATATTGCCGATATCGATAATGATTCTGGCGATCAAAAAACTGAAATTTGCTAAGATGATCGCCATAATAAAAGTCGGCAAAAATTTCTTGACGGCATACGAATCCATCTGGATGCGCAGTATGTTCATGAAGGCAACATAAATAAGTAGGGCAAGGACGAAAGAGTTGACGACTCCCATTGTAATTGTCCAAACTCTGGCAGTAACGCCACCCATACCAGTGGTAGTGTCAGATAGAACCTGGTAAATTGGAGTGATCCAGCCTGCATGAGCGTGAGAATACATTGAGAAATAAAAGAGAGTAACCGAGAAGAGTATCGGCAAAATCAGCAGAGCTTTTCGGGTCAAATTGTATTTTTTTCCAAACATCGTCTCGAAATTTTTTATAAAGCGTTAGTAACCTCAAAGTCAATCTCTTCATCTCGCCGATCTGCCGGCATCTCCGGGGGATATTGAAGCATGATCCTAAACACCATATTGTTGCTACTGTTCATGCCGTAAATCGTGACTGTTGTCCAGCTAACAGGGATATTATCGGTTGTGGTAAAGTGACATTTGGTGCTTTTGCCATCCTCGCCCATGATACAGCTAGCTCGAGCATTTATGATTGTTGTCCCATTTTTTGCATAAGCGGACATGCTGGATGTTAAAGCGGTCTGGAAGGTGCTGCGTTCACCATCGTCGGGAATATTAATTACTCCAGTAATATCCATCGGTGTGGCTGTTCTTGTCCCGCCTCCACCATCTGTACCACCTGTACCACTGTCGCCGGAGCTTGGGGTGGCGCTTGTGCCGCCGCCGTCTGTTGCTGGGGTGTTATCTGCCGGTGGTACAAATTCAACCACTCCGACGCCGATCGAATCCTGAAGCCATGAGGTTGCTTTTTTCATTATCCCACCGGCCGCACCATGAATGATGTTTGCCAGTTCACAGAATAGCCACTGGAATATTTTGCCGGAAACTAGATTTGTCCCAGTGTTGCCACAAATGTCATCGCCACCTGTTGATATTGGCTCATCTCGAGCGGCGATATACTCCTTAAATTTTTGATAAATTATATCGAAATCGGTATTGAAGGCGTCTAGTGATTCATAGTTTCCAGGGTTGCTTGTTCTTACCCACTTGAATTTTTCGATCTCTGCACAACCGTCTGGCCAGCTGTTGCCGGGATATGCTTGCCTCAGCATATCTATATCGGTTTTTATTTGTTTCGCGTAGTCAGCAATTTCATCATAAAGCGCTTGTCCTTCATCAGTAAGCCCTAAGTCAAGTGTGTAGTCATATGTGTCATCAAATGTGAAGTCATTTGTATAATATGGCAGAGCCCTTGCGGCCCAGCCACCAAAATCAAGCCACCTCACATTCACTGCATCTCTGTGGACCCAATACTGGTTTCCAGTTTCACTTGACCCTGGTGTTGAAGAAGGTGCGGGTATCATCAGTTTGCGCATATTATCAACCATATTGTCCCATCTCATTTTGGTGTTATCACATCTACTCACCCTGTCGCTTTCAGAAAGTTCCGGTCTGATCGGTATATTTATATTATCCCCGCTCATTATTAGCCTGAGAATCTGTTTCTGTTGATCATTAAGATCGGGGCAGTAAGGGTTGAAATCGCCACTAACCAGTTTAACCAATCTTTCATCGTTAGCAACCTGTGTTTCTCTGTAGACACCTGATTGCAAGAAAAAATCAGTTTGACCAGTATATTTAACGGTTATCAAATAGATTGAGCTCTCGTAATCTTCGTCTGGAGTATAGCGAGGTGGAGTAATCGGAGTTATTCGAAGATCGGCGGCGCAAGATGCTGTTGGTGTGGTCAGCCGGTATTTTCTAATAACATCTTCATTATTAGCGTCTCGCTCGTGAAATGGAACCTGTGATCTACCAAATGCATCGTTGTAAAAATCCCTAACCTCGACGACTTCCGGTTGCAGAGTGAATGTCCAATCGTCAGGAGGGCTATCCTCATTTATTTTTAGAGTTATAGTTTGTTGCCCCGTGCTTGTAGTCACAAATCTTATTGACGGATTAGTAGGTGAAACTGGCGTTGGTTCATCTGCGTGGGCGGACTGGGGTGTGAGAAAAATAGTTTCAAACGGCAAAAAGAGGGCGAATTGGATCACCAGTGCGAGTATTAGTCCCTTTAAAATTGTTTTCAACAACCTCCCTCCTTTCTTTCAGTTTTCCTGAAAGAACAATATCGAATATCAAATCTCGAAATTCGAAACAAATAAGCAAATTTTTAAATTTTCAAATATACCGACTATTCAGATTTTCTCAAGATTGCTCCGAATATATTCATCAGCTCTAGTGCTTCTGCTAACAAGATATCTCTCGCGCTTCTACTTTCTGGACTTTCTATGTGCAACAGACCAAGCCACAGTTGGCTTTCCTTTGCTTCTTTGCGACATATTTTTATTCTCATCAGAAAATCTTTTTTGCTCAAAGCTTCACTAGCCTCGATATAATTTGCAGAAACTGATCCAGACGACCTTATCAGTTGTTTGGAATCTTCAATATTTGAAAGTGTTTTTGGTATGGTTCTGATTAATGCGCGTGTATTTAAAGCAAATTTCATGGTTCGAGCTTCTAGGTCGTAAATTTTCCCTTTTTGCTTCCCCATTGTTTCATTAGTGCTTGTTTCGTGCTTCGATATTTGACATTCGGATTTAGATTTCAAAATATTTATTCAATATTTTGAAATCTAACTAGATTATCTAACAATTTCTGCCAATAATCAACTTTCTCGTCATCACCGATTATTTGGTTTATTTTCACCAGATTTTCTAGCGCCAATTTTTGTGTCGGGTCGGCATAGTAGGCTTGTTCAAATGCATCGCGCGCTTTTTGTCGCAGTTCCGGCTTCTGCTCTTTGAAAATTTTGTCACTTTCGGAGTAACGAAGATAGGCGACACCTAGCTGACTCCAACTCTGAAGATCCCCGCGGTCATCAGCAGTACAAAATTCTAAATTGATAATGGCGATTTGTGGGTAATTGTTATCGATTAGTTTTTGATCTTTTTCAATATCACATGACTTCTGTTCGGCATTTTCAATCATTTGTAGTAAGTCAGGATTTTTTTCCGCCAGTAAATCCCTGATCAGTCGGAGATCGCCGACAGCTTTTTGCGCTAAATCCATTTTTTCTTTTGCTTCGCTTCGCGCCGGTGCTAAAAGTTTTGCTTTTTCGTAATTGACATAGGCCTCGGTATAATTGAGATTTGATAGAAGTTCGTCACCTTTTTTGATTAGATTAGAGAAAACATAATTTCTCCAGGGAATAGTGGCGACATAGATTAAAATTATTGCTGCCGCCACAAGCAAAAACGCGCGAATGATAGGTGAAAAATCCAGCGGTGTTCGCGCTGGTTTTTTTCGATTCAAATGGAGGAATCGATCATTCATTAGGCAATTATCTCACAAAATAAAGGATTAAAATTAGTAAAGCCAAACCGATTCGGTAGATAGCAAAGGGGGCGAAACTGTGTTTCTCAAGGTATTTGAGTAGGTATTTTATCGAAAGAAAACCGAAAACTGCGCTGGTCGTCACAGCAACCAGAAAGGCGATGTTTAGTGAGTCAGTCGATAGATCTTTGAGCGTCAAAAGAAAAGCGCCAATAACTGCCGGTGTTGAGAGCAGGAAACTAAAACGCATCGCGCTTTTTCGGTCCAGATTTAGTAGCATACCGGCGGTGGCGGTGACACCGCTGCGGGAAACACCAGGAAAGAGGGCGACCGCTTGAGCAAAACCGACGAGAAAACCTTTTGAATAGTTAACTGTTTTAATTTCTCCTTTTTGTCGGCTGGCGGCGTCAACGACCCAGAGGAAAATTGCAAAAATAGCCAGCATTAGGGCAACCAAGAGTGGATTGCGCAGTGCATGTTCGGCTAGGTCTTGGAGAAAATATCCGGCGATTGCTGCTGGTATCGAGGAAATTAAAATTATCCAGAGAAGATTTGAAGGATATTTAAAATTATCTTTTCTATTTGGGGTGTCGGTTGGCGACAGAGCTTCGGAGAAGATGATCATCCAATCGCGCCAGAAATAGGCCAATATCGCCAGTACCGTCCCCATGTGAAGTGCAACATCAA
>JAKJEK010000063.1 GCA_022705465.1 Patescibacteria group bacterium
TACTCCTCTTCTTCCTCCTCTTCCTCTTCGGGCATATCAAACTCGGTCACACGCTGACCGCCATTAGCTTCGAATATTCGACGCACCTCGCTCTCGTTGCCGTCCTCAAGCGGAGCAGCCAAAACAACTCCGCCGCGATCTATTGTCTCCTTGTACTCTTTCGCTGCGGATTCAGGCACTCCCAATCCAACAAGGGCACCGATCAGGCCGCCCGCCACCGCCCCAGTCAGAGCACCCGTAAACGCTGTAGCTGCTATGCCCGTCAATCCGAGCGCGGCAGCAATCGGTCCACCAATGAGTAGTCCCGCCAAAGCCGGGATAATACCAGCACCAGCTAATAGGCCGGCAATGCCGCCAATCACGCCTCCTGTAGCCGCACCTCCGGCAGCATCACTAGCCACCGCCTGTTCTCGAGTTTCCCCAACATCACCTTCTTTTGCAATGACAGATATTTCTTCCGATGTATAGCCCAGCTCTTCAAGCCGATTAACTGCTTCGTTAGCGTCGCTCCGGTTGTTAAATCCGGCAATTATCATTCTCGCCATAACTAACCTCCAATTGGTTATGATTGGTTGTAGCAATTATCCAGCGGTGTGGCGTACCAGTATGCGTCCTGCCTCCACCGCGGCCTATCATTATACCATGATGGATCATCTTGGCTTATTTAGTCCCAATAGATACTGCTCAAGTAAAACGGCATTTTTTGCGTTAGCACGGTAGGTTAAGTCGGCTAAATCACCAATTAGCGGAACCACCCCGATCAGCAAGTCGAATATTACGTTAAACAACATTTGCCCGGTCGTGTTTTTGGGTAACCCGCTCTGAACGGCGACTGAAACGATATAAACTGAGAGCAAAAAGGATACAGCATCACCCAAGCCAGGCACCAGACCAATAATTGGATCCAATCCAAAACGGATTCCGGCAATTTTATAACGGTTGTCCAGCAGGTTGGCAAGCGCGATAGCGTTTCTAATTTTTCTTTCTTGACTGTCCATAACACTACATTATATCCAATAAAGATCGGTTTAGCGAGAGTGGTCAGGTTGAGCTTGACAGAAGAGTATCCGACACATATGGTAGGAGTGGGAACGCTGCTTTAGGCGAAATATCTAGTGGAGTGGCTTTTCCCAAAACACCGTCTTCTTGGTTAGTTGTTAGCAAGGGGCGATTCAGTCAGCTAACCACTAAGAAAGAAAGGCGGTTACATCAATGGCAAACGACAAAAACGGCAAGCGAGGCTTTGCCTCAATGGATAAAGAGAAACAACGCGAAATAGCCAGCAAAGGCGGCAAGGTAGCCCACGAAAAAGGCACGGCTCATGAGTTTTCCTCCGAAGAGGCCAGAGAGGCTGGGCGAAAGGGCGGAAAAGCAAGTCGATAGCTCCGTTAGTAAACCAACAAACTACAAAACCGCGTTCTACGCGGTTTTGTTCTAAAGTCATTATCAATCCCGTAGGCAAAGCACAAATTAGCTACTTCCGTGTGGGCAACGAACGGAATGCAAGATCAAATGCCTCATCAACATGATCGATCAGATGGAAGTCCAAGGCATCCCTCACCTCGCGCGGCACATCAACCAAGTCCTTTTTGTTTTTCGAAGGCAAGCCGATGATATCCACTCCAGCCCGGTAGGCAGCAACGATTTTTTCTTTGATACCGCCTACTGGCAATACCTTGCCGCGCAGGGTGACTTCTCCAGTAAACGCCACTTCTTTTCTCACTTTTCGTCTTGTTAGAGCGGAAGCAAGCGCGACAGCAATTGCAACTCCCGCCGAGGAGCCATCTTTGGGGATGGATCCCTCCGGCACGTGAACATGAACGTCTGAAGAGAGATAGAACCTTGGATCAAAATCAAGATTGTCGCCCTGCGATCTGATATACGTTAGGGCTGCTCTCGCTGACTCCTGCATAACATCGCCGAGTTGCCCGGTCAGCACAAGCGTGTGTCGGCCGGGCACCACCGACACTTCCACAAAGATAATTTCCCCGCCTACTGGAGTCCAGGCCAGACCGGTAGCAACACCAACTTCGTCATTCGCTTCTCTAACCGGCGCCTCAAACTGTTCTGGCCCCAATACTTCTGCCAAGCTGTCTCCTTTAACTACGTATGGTTTAGCAATCCTGCCGTCTTGCTCAATGGTTCTTATGGCAACATTCCTGGCGACCTGCGCAATTTTACGCTCCAACTCTCTAACACCGGCCTCGCGAGTATAGCGAGTGATGATTTTTTTCAGAGCGCTATCGGTTATCTGAATATCATTATTACTAAGGCCACTGTTTTTTATCACCCCTGGCACCAAATGTTGTTCTGCGATATGCAACTTCTCCTCATTGGTATAGCCGGTAAATTCAATAATCTCCAGCCGGTCACGCAGCGGGGCTGGAATAGTATCAATAATATTAGCCGTCGTAATAAAGAACACTTTGGACAAATCAAATGGCATCTCCAGGTAGTGATCGGAGAACGAGTGATTTTGGGCGGGATCGAGCACTTCAAGAAGTGCTGCTGAGGGATCGCCACGATAATCGGCGCCAATTTTGTCAATCTCGTCTAGCATGAATACCGGGTTTTTAGTTCCTGCTTGACGAATACCCTGAATTACTCGCCCAGGCATTGCGCCAACATAGGTCCGACGGTGCCCACGAATTTCACTCTCATCCCGGATACCACCCAGAGATACCCTGGCGAATTTTCTTCCGGTTGCCCTGGCGATAGATTGGCCAACAGATGTCTTTCCGGTACCAGGAGGACCAATGAAACAAAGGATTGTGCCTCTAGTCTCTCCGCCCGTTAGTTGCTGAATGGCCAAGTACTCCAGTATTCGCTGCTTAACCTTTTCTAGGCCGTAGTGATCCTCATCAAGAACCCGCCTGGCATCTTTAAGATTAATTTTACTCTCGTCTACCCTGCTCCATGGCAAGTCGGCAACTAATTCAAGATAGGTCCAAATGTACGGTGCTTCGGCGCTACCAGGGGGCATACGCCGCAAGCGATTCAGCTCCTTTAGAACCCTATCTTCAGCCTCCTTGGGCATCCCGGCTTGCTTAATTCTTTCTTCGAGATGGGCATATTCTTCCTGCTCACCAAAGATTCCCAATTCCTTTTCAATCGCTTTCATTCGCTCACGCAACATAAATTCACGTTGGGTTTTTGACACCTCCTCTGTAATTTTCTTTTGAATCGCCTCTTCCGTCTCAGCAATGTTTAGCTCCTTGGCAATTCTCTTGTTTAGCATCTCCAGCCGTTCTTTAACATCGAGGGTTTCAAGCAGTTTAATCTTCTCGAGAAAATCGATGTTTAGGGCAGCAGTTACAATATCGCTTAATTTATCAGGGGAGATATTTTCATCACTCAGTAACTTCGCCCCATCAGCTGAAAGACTACCTTGAATCTTCATTAACTTATTAAACTGATGGAATACGCTTCTTGCGAATGCTTCGGTTGTAGTATCGTCTTCGTCAAGTCTTGTGGCTAATTCAAGAACTTCGGCCTGATTGATCTTGCCAGCCTGTTGTGTGCCGATTATTTTGACTCTTCTTAGACCTTCGAGGGTCGCACCCATAACCTGCGGTGTCAGATTCCAATACTGAACCACTCTAGCGATAACGCCAATATCACTAGTATCGCCGTTGCGCGCAATGGTCAGCACAACCAGCTGATCCCCCTTTGTAGCAGAGCTTATGGTTTCAACTGCCTCCTCACCTTCAAGAATTAACGGCACAATAGTGGATGGGAATATCACCGCCTTGTGCAGGGTGATGGTGGGATAAACTCCGGAATCTTTCATGCCTCGCTCCTTTCCATTGCCTAAACATGCAGTGTTTAGCGTTTCATCATATCACTTCCAGTAAGACATGCCAGTTTTCCAGTCAAGAAAAATTGGATCGATTGGACAACGAAAAAAGCGGCGATTCAATCGCCGCTTGGTTTGAGTTCCCTCGTGGTTCCCTATCTGATGATCTCTGGCCAACCGTTCAGTTCGGCCACCCTGCTTTCATGGACGACGATGACTTCGTAGTCCCGCTGTTGCTTCTCTGGAGTTACCAACGGCGGCCGGTTTTCGAACTGCCGGCTATTCTCGTTGTAAGCCATGAAACGGAACCCGAGTTTCTCGGAGATGCCCAGGATCGGGCAGAGATCCCAGGGCGTCTCATCGCCGGGGCGAAGGACGACAGCGCCGACCTCGCTCTTCCATAGCCTGGCCATAGTAATGCCGATGCTCCCACCGGTAACCTCTAGGCCTCGGAAGAAGCAACCTGTGCCGAGTAGCGTCTGCACCGGATCAGAGCAGAGACCGGGAGCGTCCCGAAGGAGTATGTACTGATCGGAAAGCGGGCGGCTAGGATCAATCTCCAGGCACTCGTGGGTCTCGTATTCCATTATGCGATGAACCTTGTCGGAGTCTGGCCGGTAGCCGTAGATCTCCTGGGTCATAACATCACCGACAAAGGCGGCAATGACCTCGCCATCGCAAACCAGGGAGATCATTGTGCCAATGCCGTGGGACTGGCGCCGAATGTAGGCCTTGGTGCCGTCGAGCGGGTCAACTGTGAAGTAGATGTTGCGGTCTTTCTGCTTACAGGGTATCGAAAGACCGGCCTCCTCAGCGATGATCCCGAAGGACGGAAAGTCCTCTGTGACACCGCGCTGATAGATAGCCTGTGCGGCCGTATCAGCGGTGGTGAAGTAGTCAATCGCTTTGGTGCGGCTCGCCTTCTCGGTAAACTCAAAGATCAGGCGCTGGCGCCGGATCTCGACGATCGCACGGCGAACCATCTCCTTCATAAAGATGCCGATCAGGTGGCCATTGACCATTTCGCCGTAGGTACGAACAGCTTCCATGGGGGCAACCTCCTCTCCAGTGTCCGGTAGGACATGTTATTATAACACTCATTTTTAATTAGTCAATAGGAGGAAATTAATAATAAAAAACTGCCCAACCGCCATAGCAGTTGGGCCTAGATCTAGGACGATTGTGCCACTTCATAAACTGGCACAAATTCGCCATCAACCTCCCTACCGATAAGACCGAAGCCAACCATGACGGTCGGATTCGGACCATCACCCCGGGATCGGGTCCAGACGAGACAGCTTTGAAATACTGCCGAATCGCTCTTGCGCTCGTGGACTAGTGCCACCGCCCTGGCCACAAGCCCAACCTGACTATCAGAGCGATCCATGACCAGCCCAGTACTTGCATGCCGCAGCTCGAATGCACTATGAACGATGCGTGATCCAGCCATCTGCGCCCCCTTTACACCTTAGGGATATTATAAATAACAATAACTATGACTATCAATAAGAATGTCAGAAATCAACAAGCCAGCAGTAATGCTGGCTATACGTTAGACAAGGACATCGTTGGTATTACTCTCATAAATAACTAGTCCTACATTATAAAACCAAGGTATTGGTTTGGCTACAAATGAGGATAAGACCAGGTTTGACATCAGTAGCCTAAATGCCTATAATTCAAACACCATTCTCAGGCTCAGGCAAGGAGAGGACAAATGGAACAAATCGCACTG
>JAKJEK010000064.1 GCA_022705465.1 Patescibacteria group bacterium
TGTCATACAGCCTCCGCCACTCAACCTCGCTCACCTCTCCCGCACGGCGTAAGGGAGAGATCCGCGCCATAAACAAGGACTCATCAGCATAAATATTTCCTATTCCAGCAATCAGTGATTGGTCCATGATTAACTGCTTAATTGGACGATTTGGCAATCTTTTTCCCAAATCATGCAAGTACTTAGTACTGAACCCAGAAGACAGTGGCTCAGGACCATACTCGGCTGTAAACAGTGCTTCGACTTCCTTATCGGTCGCAACCTTACACCACCCAAACTTTCGCATATCGTTAAAAAACAAACGGGACTGATCGTCAAAATCAAAAATTATTCTCGTACTCTTGTTTGGTAAATCAGCATGCCAGTCGTGTGTCGGGTGCCCGCCCGCAAGCCTATCCTCACGATGGCGATATATTAGCTGGCCAGTCATCTTCAAATGAAACAATAAATTTAACTCTTTTTCAAAACTGAGTCTGAGCACTTTTGCACGCCGATCAACCTCAATAATCCGGCAACCAACCACCTCCTGCATATTGCCAATTGCACTTTTTGGAGAAAGTATTTCGACATCCGTCAGTTTCCGCCCTATTAATCTTTTTTCAAGTCCCCTTCTAATTGTTTCAACCTCAGGTAATTCAGGCATGCCATCTCCTTATTTGCGGATCTATTTACTTCATTATACTCCATTGTTTAATAAGTTTATCCAATTGCAGCCATCCGTTCAAAGGTATATAGTTTAATCATAGATGTTAGCAAAGGAGGAACGTGTCGCCCTACTGGTATCTAGTTACCATCCCGGCTATCGTAATATTTTGGTTCCGGCGGGATCTTCGGCGCGAAATGATCTGGTCCGGCCTACTGGCCTTGCCCGTTTTAATTATTAAACCGCTCTCCTCAACCAACTTTCTCATAGCAGCCTCCTCCAACCCCAATCTGTTTCTCTTTATCTTGGAGAGGGCAGTCATCAGCTTTACCTTTGGCGCTATTGCTTCTGCGCTCTACGAAACCCTTCTTCATAAACGAATTACTCCGATCAAACGCCCGTATCGCTCAATCATGCTTTGGCTTGCTATTGGACCGGTCATATTAATGATTCTCCACATAGTGCTGAACTACAGTATAATTATCAGTTTATTATCTGGCTTATTGGCCGACATCCTGGTCATTATAATTTTCAGACCCGATTTATTTTGGGACCTACTCTTCTCCGGACTTGGCATGGGCACCCTCTACCTTCTCATTTTTTCCATCACCAGCAGTACGATGCCTGGCGATCTTAATAATCTATGGTTCACTGACAACATGCTTGGACTAACATTCTTCGGCCTTCCGGTCGAAGAAATAGTCGCCGTCATATTATTCGGCGCATTATGGGGACCGCTTTATGTGGCAATCAAAGACCTCAAAGAAATCAAAAATCGATAATTTAATTCCCCACTCCAGAGTCAAGAAAATCATTGGAATTATTTTAGTCGCATTTTTCGCTGTCTTGATACTAACCATTAGCTTTTTATCTCTAGTAAAGCCAAAAGTCGCCTCGACCAATCTTACCAACACCAGCGAAAGTTTTGGTTTGAATCAATCCATTGAAGTCAATTTTTCCCAACCGATTCGACGTCAGGAAATTGAATTAACTATCTCTCCAGCAATCAACGGCTCATGGCATTTTACCGATAGTATCTTAAAAAAACACTTATTCAAAAAAGCCGTCTTTACACCCGACCAGTACCTTACTCCCAACACCACCTATACCATTACCGTGTCCAATTTCCGCAACGCTCTCGGCTTTACTAATCCCGCAGTCTTTAATCAAACATTCACCACCCAGCCAGTACCAACCATTGCGTCGTCTTCGATCCACCCTAATCAAACCGATGTTGGTATTTGCGATCCGATTATTCTCGACCTCGACCACTCGAATAACGGCATCGTTGACTTTCTGTTTAGCCTAACACCGGAGGCAGTCCTTACCGTGGAAAAGGACTCAAAGGGAAATAACTATTCAGTTAAACCGACGGACTGTCTTGCTCAAGGCATTAGTTACACCTTAACTGCTGAGCGCATACTTAATCTGTCCAATTACCAAGAAAGACCCCTTCCAATCTCGCGCGAGACAGTGTTTTCACTTAACTTCACCACGAAATCTCCACCCGCTGTTGCCAGTTTCACTCCCCAGGGCACCAATGTTTTCGTTAGCACAAAGCAACTTTCTATTGAATTTGCCGAATCCATGTCAACAGCAGACCCGTCCCCCTATATCTCGATTAGTCCCCCCATCGCAGGCACCTGGAGTTGGGAAACCCCGCAAAAATTAGTTTTTTCATTTACACATTCGCTTCCATACGCCACTGGTTACACCATCACTCTCGCCAAAGGTTTGCCCGATTCTCACCAGGGCTTCCTGCAAACCGACCTGCAATTCCACTTTTCCACCATCGGTCATGTTGCCGTAAATCAACTTTATCCAACCAACGGTGCTAAAAATATTCCTGCCTCTGCCACCATAACCTTTACTTTTAATCAGGAGGTCGATCACACTTCGGCCGAACAGAACTTCTCAATCTCGCCCCAAACACCTGGCACATTTAGTTGGTCCGGTAATAAACTATCATTCAAGCCCACTCATGGTTTTAATAAGGACACGTCCTATTCAGCCAATCTTTCTCCCGGCATAAAAAGCATTCATGGCCTCGACTCTCTTAAAGCCTATCTGACTACTTTTAGAACTGAAGAATCCTCTATCATACTAAATGTGAAACTTGACTACCAGGACAAAGCTCTCTCTTGCGAAGCTGCCGCTCTTAAAATGGCTCTTAATTACAAAGGCGCTTCCGTTTCCGAGAACGATATCATGGCCATCATTGGCTTTGATCCAACCATAAGGCAAAATGATATTTGGGGCGATCCCGATATTGCCTTTGTTGGCGACATTAACGGCAAACAAAACTCCACCGGTTACGGCGTACACTGGGATCCGATTGCTAAAGCCGCCAACCATTTTCGTCCCGCTGCTGCTTTTTCGGGCTGGACACCTGGTCAGCTGGCGAACGAAATTGCCAACGGCCATCCGGTCGTTATATGGGGCACTCAAGGAAATGCCTATTATGACCCCTGGTATACTCCGTCAGGCAAGAAAATTGATGCCTGGAAAGGTGAGCATGCTCGTACAGTCATCGGCTTTAAAGGATCAATTGAAAACCCCACGGAATTTATTATCAACGATCCAATCAGTGGCCGAATTACCTGGACCACATCTACATTAAATGGTAATTGGGGCAAGTTCAACAACAGCGGTGTTGTAGTGCGTTAAGACGTAACCTATAGACATACGCTAGTTTTTATGGTATAATAGTATTGTATATGAGAAAGTTAGCTGACTCAACAAAATTTTCAATTGCCGCTCTACTATTTATGATCGGACTCTCAATTTATGCCCGGCACTATTTTATGTTGATCTCAGACAAAAAGGATTATTACGCCAAACAAAATACCACCAACTACTATAACTCCGCCAAACCACCGGCTACTTCATCGGATACCACTGAACAACCATCCGGCCAATCCGCGCCTCAGCCCGAAACCAATACCCCAGCTCCTCTGCCAGATAAAGCCTATCTTAAAGTTCCGTTCCTGGTACAAGCCCCATTTGCTGTCTGGGACGACTTACACCAAGAAGCTTGTGAGGAAGCCAGCCTAATCATGGTCAAACATTATATTAAAGGCACTACCATCACCTCTTCCGACTCCGGTGACAAGGAAATCATCAATTTAGTCAATTATGTCGAAAATCATGGCTACAAGATTGATGTTACAGTCGCTGAGCTCAATCAGATTGCCAAAAGTTATTACGGCTTAAAAACAGGTCGTGTTAAAACCAACGCAACTGTTGACGATATTAAGAGAGAAATTACCGCCGGTAAACCGGTAATTATTCCTGCTGCCGGCAAACTGCTGCCAAACCCGAATTTCCGAGCTGGTGGACCACTCTATCACATGCTAGTCGTTAAAGGTTACGACGAAAACGGCTTCATCACTAATGACCCTGGCACCAGAAAAGGCGAAGATTTTCATTACAAATTTGATGATCTCTACAACGCTCTTCACGACTGGAATCCGCAAAATATTCTCGAAGGCCAAAAAGCATATCTGGTTTTCGACTGATCTACTACGACACTTTGTCTCCATTTGTCAACATTTGACAAATATTTACCCATGAGCTAGTATAAAGTTACTACGACTAGCGAGGCTAGCAATTGGGACAGCTAGTTGTAAAATGCAAAGCCGAGGGAGGCTTTTTTGGTTTGACTACTAGTGCAAGTGGAGACACCCATGGATTTGACTACTGAAAGCTACTGGAGGAAACTCATCAATCAAGGCTTGATTCGTTTTTTCGTCTTAAAGGTGCTCTACAAAGACAAAGAGAGCTATGGCTACCGCCTGGTTAAGCGGGTGGAACAACTCTCTGAAGGAACCTGCCGACCAACCGAATCAACCATTTATCCTGCCCTAGACCAACTATATCGCGAAAAGTACGTTGTAGTAACAGAGGTTGCAGTCGGCTCTCGTGTCCGTAAAGTCTACACATTGACCGATAAAGGCAAAAGCGCTTATCGAGCCGCCGCCAAATCATACGGCGAAATCATTCCCCTGCTCCGCGAAGCGATCATGCTTTAACTTTTGTAATACTACATTGACTTTTATCATAATACGTGCTAATAATAACTATGACGCTCCGGCGTCATAGTTTTGTGTGCAAAAGGAGGAATCCGACCATGGCCGAAAATAGCCCCGAGTGGAGACGGGAGTATCTAAGAACCCCGCACTGGCAAGTTGAGCTTGGGCACCAAGTCCTGGGGCAAACCCCAACCTTCCGGCAAGCCTGCGCCGTTGTTACCGCAGGACTTGCCATTGCCAACATGCCGACCACCGTGCCAGACATCACTCTGGCAGGTCATAACCTACGCATCGTCAGCCTAAACAGTCCGGCTACCCCCATCTGCGGACCGGAGCTTGCGCTTATCGCCTCCGAACTGGGTGTCCTGCCCCCGGCCAATGAGACAAAGACGTGGGAAATCGTAATCGGCAACGCGGTTGGTCAGCGGTCATCCTTCAAGACAGCTTGCCGCCTTATGATCGAACAGATCAACACAATGGTCAAAGGTGGCAGCATAGCAGCCCAAGTGCTTGACACCGCCACTTGGATCGAGCTCCACAACAGCCTTACCCCTCCGATTTTCTTCTACGAAGCCAAGGACATCACCGCAGAAGAGGGTTGGCAGGTAAAGGGTGTTTGGCAAGTGTAAAGGTGCACCACAAATCAGCGCATGGCCACACGTCATGCGCTTTCACATATTTACACATCCCCAATTTCTTTATAGTATAATGACACCCGGAGCTAGGTTTCCCGAACAATGAAAGGCTAGCGCTTTGGAACTGGTCAAGTCGGTTTTAAAGCGCTCGTCTTTTCAAGGCGGGCTCGCCTTCCGTCGGCCACGGAAACCTGCCAAGTCTGCCAAATACA
>JAKJEK010000065.1 GCA_022705465.1 Patescibacteria group bacterium
GGCTATTTCTGTATCAGAAAGTCGAAGAAAAGGAGAAAATCATCAACGATCCGGCTAAAAACATGGAGCTGGAGCGTAAAGTGGTATTAGATAGACTAAATAAATTCATCGAACTCCCGAGCGATGAGGAGCCGACGATTGTTACGATCTTGGATGCGGAAAAGCTACGCAATCAACCACTGTTTCTGAAAGCTGAAAACGGGGACAAGCTCATTGTTTACGATAAAGCTAGAAAAGTTTTGCTCTATCGATACACCACCAATAAGATCATCGAATTTGACTCGATCGACATGATGCCGGCAGTCGGTCAGTAGCCAGTTGGTGCCTTCATTAAAAATATGCCTTAGCTAAGGCATATTTTTATTTGTTTACAGTAATTCCGAGTGAATTAATGATGAAATCAGAAATTAATAGCAAACTATTAACTCGGCACTCCTATGCTTATTTATCTGCTTGTGATCCTGCGCTTGTCTTGCGGAAAAGGCTCATAATACCAGTGACTTTACTGTTTTTGCGCTTACGCCTAAAAACCAATAGTGGGGAAAAGAAGGCCGCTCCTATCATCAGCGCCATCAACAAAATTAAGTCTGTTCTGGCGAAGAAGGCAGTCGTAGCCGATATTGGCGTATTGTGTTTTTCGCCATAAGATGAGACCAGTGTTGCCGTATAGCGTCCAATAAGCAGCTTGTTTGGCTGCCAGCGGGTCATCATTTTTCTAGTTGCGCTAGGCAGCACGTTTTCACTTTCTAGGGCAACTTCACCAACCTTCTTGCCCCAGAAATTGGTGATTACAATTGTCCCTTCCGGTCTAATGTGGCTATTGCCCTTATTTTTCATTCTTAAGTCAAAGTCAACAAAACCATCTACTAAATTATTTATCGGACTAAAAGACTCGATTACGGCTTCTTCACGGATATCGCCGGAAACACTAACCATTACCAGAGAAACAACCTTAACGCTTGCTCCGGATTCCTTAGGCGCTCGATTGATCCGATCCATGCTAATAACAATTGAAGCGTATTTGCCACCTGGTTCAATATCTTTGGGGATAGCAATCCTAAAGTTGACGGTATTTGTTTCCTTGGGCTTCATTCGCATACTTTTATTACTAAAAGTAATCCAGTTTGCTAAACTAAACTGATCCTTTGGTGAATTTTCTCCCAATAGTTTTACCTCGCCCTCTTCTCCGATCACCTTAACATTCTCAACACTCAAGGCAATAATTGCTTCTTCATCATCCTCGTTTGTAATCTTCAGAAACTGCTCAATACTTTCGCCTGGACTGCCTTTTAGTTCGAATTTAGGCGGCACGACAGTTACTCTGCTGCTAGAACTTTGGATGTCATCTGCAGCTACTGTGGGCAGCGCGAAACTAACGGCACCCAAAAACACCATCAATGTCATCATGGATCCAAAAAACACTTTTTTCAGTGTCATTCTACACCTCTCCGTCTAGTCGTTATCCATAGCTGGCCACAAATGCAGTTAAGTCCGTTGTGGCAGGAACGAGTCTACCGAGAACATGAAATGATAAGCTCGCAGATTCCAATATATAGTATAGATCGAGGCGATTGCATAGTCAACGACAAATTGAACGATGCGTAACCAGTTACCACTCTTGTGAACTGTCCACATAAACATATTGGCAAACTTGACTATTCCCGATATAATTACAGAAGATGGAAAAAACTGGTAACAAAACGTAAGCTGGGCAAATCGGCAGTTTTTGCTGAATTTGTTGCATGTTATAGTGATAAATATATGGAGAGGGGCATAGCAATTATTAAGCAGCGCAAAATCGGCATATTGGCTATCAGTGTGACAGCCATAATATTTTACGGGCTTTTTCTAAAACCAAGTCCTCCAGTCAGGGTCAACCTTGAACGTTTTCATGTTGGGGCGAAAGACACAGCGCTTTCTCTCAGCGCACCTGAAGAAATTGATGGCGTAGGCAAGCGTTTCTCTATGAAAGTTGAACTTGACACCAAGGGCCATTTTATCAATGCTGTCCAAAGCAGTATTGAGTATGACCCACGTGTACTTGAAGTTGTTAGCACAAACACTGAAAAATCGTTCTGTAAATTTTATCCTGAGAATACTTTTGATAACACTAAGGGGAAAATCAATCTATCGTGTGGTTCTCCATATCCTGGCTTTCGTGGGAAAAATACAGTGCAGACAATAGAATTTTTAGCTAAAGCTATTAAAACAACCGAAATTAAAATCGGCAGCGATAGCATGGTTTTGGCGAACGACGGCAAGGGAACAAACCTGTTAGACTCATTTGAGCAAACGACCGTAAAAATCAAAGCTACCCTATGAAGCTGAATTTAAACCTTATCAGCAAAACAAAAATCATCGTTGCATCGTTTGGCATACTGTCTTTATTGTGGCCATCCTTACCGGCGCATGCAGCAAAAGGACTCATCTTATCTGCCAGCGCAGTTACTATCAAGCCCGGAGAAAAAGTTGAGATCAGGGTTGAAATTGATACGGATGGAGAAAAAATTGGTGCTGTTGAATTCAATATGAGCTTCTCCACTGAGGTATTGGAAGGTCTGGAACCAAAGCGAGGTAATGTATGCACCACCTATATTGTTGAGTCTTCAACTAGATACTCCTGCGGCAAGTCTGGCATGGATGGATTTTCTGGTCGTGGCACGATTGCCACCTTTGTTTATAAAGGCAGAGCCGTAGGTAGCACGTACATAGAACTTCGTAATTTTGTAGCCCGTTTTTGGGCCGACTGGCCAGGTAATTAGCGGTTTTAATGCAAACTACAGCTTTGTTACTGTCAGTTATGAAGAGGGCGAGGAACCGCCCCCACCGCCTCCACCACCAGAGGAGCCACCACCTGAAGAACCACCGGCAGAGGAGCCGCCACCCGCAGAAGAGCCATCGACAGATCCCACCACTCCAACTACCCCAACTACCACCACCGAGACAAAGACAATCCAATTTCCCGATGCGAACCTATGGACGCCCAATGTCTATTCGGGCTACGAGAATAATGCTACCGATATGCCAAGTACCGGACAAACGTATGGCAGTGAGCAGCAGGTAGTTGGCAAAATCGGAGCAGAGCAAGAAGAACCGCCAAAAGTTCTAACCAAGGCTGATCAGGAGGCTACCGAACCTTCCGTAAAGGGGGCCTTCGACACTACACCTTTTCATATTAGCCTTATTCCGAGCTTGCTATTGCTGTTGCTGGTCGTCTATTTGGCAGTTAAACTTCACTTTACCGAAAAACGGCGACAGTTAGAAATCGTTCGTCTCTTTGACGATCATCTGGGAACCTTGTCTTCTTTGGAAAGTAAGACTGATCTCCTTACGCAGAAGAACGAGGAAAGCCGGGAGCGCTATATTCAAGAGCTTGAAGATGCGAAAAAACAAATGCTGGAAGAAGCGAAAGTTAATGCTCCGAAAGCCGCAAGTCAGTAGAAGCTTATTTCCGACATTACACAGATTAATGCTTATTTAATCAGATATGGCTGGCAACGTTGACAATAAGAAAACTTATCCTTATGATGATAGTAGTTGTCAAACTGCTGCTATCTGTTGATAAGTCCCGTCGCTGCGTAGTTCATCAAACAGCGATGTTATTTAAAAATGAGGCCTATTGCACCCCTTGTTCTAGTTAGCTGTAATATTCTGTAAACAAGCAGGAATAAGGTTAGCAGAGGCATTTAGCTCGTTTCCTCATTTCTTTTTCTTAATCTTTCGGCCTTAAACGTGCCGGACATTTTGATTGAGGCAATGAATGTGGGGTGAGTAGTCAAATCAACCAGGAGGTTTAGTCGCACAAGAGAGTTATGGGCGATTAGTCTAGTGTATACTCATATCCAGCCTTTCCATACCATAGTAAATAATTTGTATAAACAACTTGGGGAATAAAATAGAAGGAGTCAATATGCTAAGGAGAATCTTAACGGGAGCAATTGGAGCTATGGTCGTAGCTTTATCAGTCAGTACTCCCAATACGGCAACAGCCCAGCAGAGTTCCGGCAGGGGCATCACAGTTACACCGCTTTCATTCGAGCTCTATGCCAATCCTGGGGAAAGCGTAATTGAGAAAGTTAGGATCCGCAACGAGGCTGATGTTGCCGGAAGTTACCAGATTATTGTTGAAGACTTTAGAGCTGTTGGTGAAGAGGGCGAGGTAGACCTCGTCGATGACCAGTCTAATACTTCGTACTCCCTGGCTAAATGGGTGTTTCCTGAACCCAAGAGATTCACTATTGGAGCCGGAGAGGAAAAAGAAATTGTCTTTACCATCAATGTTCCCAAGAACGCTGAACCTGGTGGACACTATGCCTCAATCCTGGTCAAAATGGGTGGAGACAGTAGTGATCTAGCTGGTCAGGCGGGTGCTGCGGTTAGCACTAGAGTCGGTTCATTAATTCTGCTCCGAGTGTCTGGCAATGTTAAGGAAGATGCAGTGGTTGAATCATTTACCACTAGCCAGAAGCGATATCAGGGCAGTCCGGTTAATTTTGACCTAAGAGTAAAAAACACTGGTAACAATCACATTAGACCAAAGGGCACCATTGTTATTACTAACATGTTTGGCCAAAAGGTTACAGAAGTTGAGTTAAATGGGCTTAACGTGTTGCCCGATGCCATCAGAAAGATGGAAACGGAATGGAAATTTAACGCCTTTTTGGCAAATAGATATACCGCCACTCTTGTCGCAACTTATGGGCAGCAAAGCAAGCCTCTCTCTGCCTCAACGTCATTCTATATTGTTCCCCAATCTCTCGTTGTTGCTCTTGGCGTATTCGGTTTTATCCTGGTCGGTATAGTGCTTGGTCGCAAAAAGATCAAAAGAGCGCTTCACAATATGACTAAATAGGTTTCCTTTGTACTCGTTAAAAAGGGACCAAAGGGTGCTCTATCAATAGGAGAGGGATTTTATAATTGTGAATATTGGACGGATAAAAGTATCTGTACTGGTCGTGGGTACAATCCTTCTAAGTGTATTCGGAATATTACTGCAATCGCCGGCTAAGGCTGTTGAAGGATTGCTCTATCCAAGAGATGTTATCAGCAACAATGTTCTTGGCGCTTACGCGGAACATGCAATTAGGTTTGGTTTACCTGTTAATGCCGAGCCGATTACGCCAACTGATTACATTCTTATTGATATGCCATTTTTCACAAATCTTGTTGCAGCCAATAGTATCACTGGTTCATATGAAGGAACGCCTGTCTATACTGTAGTTGGCAGTAGGATGAGGGTTACTGGTATCTCCGTTCTTCCGGGTAATTTCATTAATATATATGGCCTTAAAGCCAACAATCCCCACGAATACGACTGGTTTGATGTTTACATCAGGATATCAAGCGATATTGATGGGCAGGTTATCAGGAACGAAGCGCATGTTATTGCCACCATAACCACCGGTACGGTTACCGTTACCGCTGTTGTCGAAGCGAATGTTGGGACACTAAGAATTACCGGATCAGCCCCGCCCGGCATGTTTATTACCTATACCGAGGGTGGCACG
>JAKJEK010000066.1 GCA_022705465.1 Patescibacteria group bacterium
GCAAGTTCACCGGATGCAGGGGGAATACTTAGTGCTACTTTTACCAAATGGGGAATATTCCCTTTCACACAGTGACAAGAGCTGACCAAGATCAATTTTTTGATGTTGTTTGAAAGTTTATTGCTATTTGTTGATTTATTTAATGGTTTAATTTCTTGCTCAAGAAAATTTTTTATTAATCCCAATAATTAGAAGAGTAGAATAATCTTAAAAAAACCAGCTGTAGTAAAAAAATGTATTTTCCCTGTAATTTCATTACCAGTTTTAATAGTCACAAGTATACTTAAACATATGAAGGAGTAAATAGAGCAGTTTCGAAAAAAGGATAATAAATTTTTTACCAATTTTTTGGAACCTGTTGTTAGGAGAATTTATGTACGATCGGTCAAACTGGATATCCCCAATTCTTCAGTTATTAAATGACAACCTCGATGGCGTTTTACCAGCGGTTGGTGGAGCAACCGAGGATATGGAATTGCCTGATGTTGATGAACTTGAGGATATGTTAATCAATCGGGATACTAGAGAAGTAACTGAATTTCTTGAAACCCCTACTCCGTCAATAACCAACTTGTACCGTGCTACGCCACCAATTTTTCGACCTCAGAACCATTTTTATCGATATTTCATTGACGGGAGTCTAAAAACTTATTACCTTGCCACTGGGGTCGAGGGTAATCGCTCTTTTCCAATTGAACTTGCGCAAATTGGCGCTAGTGTAATCGAACGCGATGATTGTGGCAACGTTCATCCGAAATGCGTTCGCCATCGCATTTTATTGCTTATGCCTAAGGGTCCATTAGGGGTCTCAGATTCTTTGTGGCAGAGCTTAAAGAAGACGGATAGTCAAGATAAGTTCTTCGAAGTGATTGATACTACTGAAAAGAACCCATTTAATCCTCAAGATGCCACCCATGAAAACCTAAGAACACGGGCAGGGGGGATTGCTCGCAACCGGATGCACAAATTAGAAATAGAAGTTATCCAAGAGACAGATGCATATCGGGATTCTAATCATTGGCTAATAATCGATGGCGCTGTAAAACTGGATGAATTTATCAGAGCACCTTACATGATTGGAGTCGCCAAAAACTTTAGGAAGGATCCCGAATTTCGTTTTTCACGATCTCCTTCCGCTCGACGCGATATAACCTCCATACTTGCTGGTTTGCCATATGCACACAGAACTGCAGCGTTCTCTGCTCACGGCGGTCAAGTAGCATTCTGGTACGTACGCCTACGCCAACAGGGAGAAGTAGATTATCCATTAATGGGGGTAGTAAAAGTAGAGCTTCCTCGCCCAGATAGAACACCTGTAGAAGCAGAGTTGGCAGACCTAATTTCGCAGACACTTGTGGCTGAACGGAATGTTACGCCACATGGTTTAGACAAGCGCTGGCATTGTCACCTATATCCAATCTTCCAAGCAGAGGAATCGATAAAAAATAAATTCTATTCCCGTGATGTTCTAATGGGAATGATTCGCTGGCCTAAACCCGTGATTCGCATTTGATGAGGAGAATAAAGAATGAGCGACAACCAAGATACCAACCTACAAAACGGCGTTCAACCCTTAGGCCGTACTTCAGCAACCGAGCGCGATCCTATTACCTCCGACAAATTTTCTTTTTGGTTATCCAATGACACCATTGTGAATCCATTCGATATAGTTTCAGTTGAACAAGTCAATCAACCTGGCGAAACATCTTCTAGGTCATATGGGTTAGTTACCACGTTGGAACATCGGACAGATGCCCCCAATCATCTCGCCAACTACATATCAAGCAATTTTGGGCAGTTAAACGAAGAGCCAAACACTAACCGCCAAGGAACAACTGTGGCCTCGGCAAATGTGTTGAGCAATACAGCCGATATCTATATGCCAGTTCCAAGCGAAAAACTCGTTTATTTCGCTCAGCCAGATGACATTCAGCAGGCGTTAGGCACGGATGTGCTCATCCGAGAACGTAAACAAGACGCGGTTCCAGCCGGCTTAATAAAAATGTCTAATGGAGCTTCGGCTGTCGCATATTTAGACCGACGCTACCTGCTAGGGCCAGAATCGGGCCACGTAAATATTAGTGGCATTAGTGGTTTGGCAACGAAAACTTCCTATGCGATGTTCCTGCTTCAATCCATATTACAAACGGCACCTGATAAAGACAAAATAGCTGTCATCATCCTAAATGTAAAGCAAGCAGATCTGCTCCAGATTGATCGACGTGGCCCGGAGTTGGAACCTGATCAGAAGGAAATCTGGGAAACGATGGGGTTAGAGCCTAAACCATTTGAAAAAGTGAAGTATTTACTTCCCAGAAGTTCAACCCCAGGTATCCCCAATTCCTTTCAGCCAATCCCCAATATTCACACCATTTATGCTTACGATTTACCGTCCACGGCAGATAAGCTGGATTTGTTATTTTCCAACGTCGCAGACCCCAGTGGAACTATTGAAGGTATACATGCGGAAATAAAGGAAATTATCACTAACAATGAGCCAGATGCCGCAAAGATGCAAAGCTGGGAAGCACTCCTCGAATATCTTCGTCAGAATCAAGATAAGAAGTGGCGTGGCATGTTCGCCAGCTCTTCGTTAGGAATGTTCCGCCGTCATCTCCGTAGAATTACACAAACCCGCCAAACAGGAATATTTGTTGGCTCCCGCGCACGAAATGAAAAGTTGCTCAGTACGGAGATGTGCAATATCAAAGGGGGATGGACTTATGTCGTTGATATTGCGAAATTAGGAGATGATGAACAGACTCTTGTCTTTGGTGACATTCTTAGAACAGTGTACCGGATCAAATCAGAGGATGCTGAAGAACGTACAGAGACAACTGATGTACCTGAAAAAATCCTTATTTTCGTTGATGAATTAAACAAATATGCACCAAGCGGTGCGGAAAGCCCCATAACATCGCAGGTTTTAGATGTAGCCGAGCGTGGGCGCAGTTTGGGTGTCATTCTCCTTTCAGCGCAACAGTTCATGAGCGCAGTTCATCCTAGAGTTACAGGAAACAGTGCTACAAAGATCATTGGTCGAACTGGATCCAGCGAGGTGAATGCCCCAGATTACCGTTTTCTCGATCAAGACATTCGCTCCGCGGTTACCAGGTTAGCGAAAGGTGAACTGCTAATCAGCCATGCAATCTACAGGCAGCCAGTAAAAATCATATTCCCCAAACCAGCCTATATGCAGGAACAGCATTAATAGCTGCTGCTACGAAAAGTTAGTCGAGTAAACAGAATTACAGGAGAGGGAAGAAGCTAATGCCAGACTATTCACCAGTTCAACTAGAAAGTTTCGTTCAGAGTCGTGCGCCTCAGATTGCTCAGGATATTGTCTCGGCTGCGAAAACTTCTCAGAACGAAGCAGATTTGGTAGCCCAGGTGGAGAAGTTGGTGGACCGTTTTGCGGACAGTTTTGATTTGCAGCTCCATCTCCAAAGAGAACGAACTTTGGTAAATGGCCGGGCAGACGCAGTGTATAACCGGTTGGTGATCGAATACGAACCGCCGCGTTCGTTAAACAAATCAAATAGTCACCGTAATAATCAACATGCAATTCAGCAGGTGAAAGACTACATGGGCGGCCTAGAGCGTTTAGATCGCCATAAAAAAGAACGTTTGGCCGGTGTTGTATTAGACGGCGGTTTCTACATTTTCGTTCGCTATCGCGATGACCGCTGGTATATCGACGATCCTCTGCCCGTTACCACTCACAGCACCGAAACCTTTTTAAGATATCTGCTTTCCCTTTCGACTGAAAAAGCGCTCACCCCGGAAAATTTAGTCCGTGATTTTGGAGAAAATTCCAACGTGGCCCGGCAGGTTGTTCCAGTTTTGTATAACCTGGCGTGCTGTTCAAATAATAAAAAAGTAGAGACGATTTTTCAGCAATGGGAGCGTCAGTTCCGTGAGATCAGCGGGTATGATCCTTCGAGTGGCCAATTGGATGCTGTGGAACTGGCTAAATCCTATGCGGTTAAGGTTAAGAAACCCGACTTGGAGCGACTATTTTTCTCAATTCACAGCTACTATGCTGCATTTATCAAACTTCTGGCATTGCAGGTTGGTCATTACTACCTCATGCCGAAAACAGGAACAGGGTTGAAGGCAGCGGCTAGTTATGAGAGTTCTAAGTTGTGTGATTATTTGCGGAAGCTGGAAGCCGGCGGTTTGTTTAAAGAATTGGGGATTCGCAACTTTCTTGAAGGCGACTTTTTCGGTTGGTATTTGGAAGCCTGGGATGAATCTGTCGCCTCACCTATGTCACGATTATTCGCTTGTGACGCTCGATGTAGATCCTGAAGACACTCGTGATCTGTTAAAGCAGCTTTATCAGAACCTGATGCCTAAAAAGCTACGCCATGCTCTAGGTGAATACTATACGCCCGATTGGTTGGCAGAGCGCCTGTTGAACCAGCTTGGATATGACGGTAATCCTGCCAGGCGCATTCTCGATCCTTCATGCGGCAGTGGAACCTTTCCTGTACTAGAAATAAAACGAGCTAGGGCATTTGTTGAAGATAAGATGATGCCTCCAACACAAGCACTTAATATGATCCTCGAAAATATCGTAGGATACGATCTAAATCCATTAGCTGTTATAAGTGCAAGGACCAATTATTTGTTGGCCTTAGGTGAATTACTAGAAAACCGTAAAGGGGAAATAACCATCCCAATTTATCTATGCGATTCTATTCAAACACCCAGTCAAGGCAAAGATCTGTTTAGTCAACAAACTTATAGTTTCCTCACGTCTGTCGGACGGTTCAGCATTCCACAAAAACTAGTTCATTCTCATTTCATAAATAAGTTAACTGACCTACTTGAGGAATGTGTTCACCAACAAGTGCCGGATGATATTTTTCGTAAACGACTTTTACATGAGTTACCTCTTATCGAAATAGAAGATGAGCAAGAGATTGGTATTGTCATTGCTTTATACAATCAACTAACGGATTTAGAGCGGCAAGGAATAAATGGAATATGGGCAAGAATAATTAAAAATGCGTTCGCGCCTTTATTCCAAGAGAAATTCGACCTTGTGGCAGGAAATCCACCTTGGGTAAATTGGGAAAGTCTGCCGCAAGAATACCGTGAAGAAACTGCTTATCTCTGGGAAAGATATAGATTAATACCTGAAGATAAAGCAAATGCGAGGCAAAGAAGCACTCGAAGTAAAACAGACATTTCATTATTGATGTTAGCTGTTGCTGTCGATAAATACTTGGTAGAAAAAGGTAAACTCGGTTTTGTTATTACACAGTCCATTTTCAAAACAGAACGGGGAGGAAGAGGATTCCGCCAAAACCTTATTCGAAATGCATTTCCGATGAAAGTTGAGTACGTCGACGATCTCTCCGAGATGCAAGTATTCGAAGGTGCGACCAATCGAACTTCAGTACTTGTTTTGCGGAAGGGATCAGTAACCCAATATCCAGTGAGTTATAGTTTTTGGCAGAAAAAGGAAAAAGGTGTTTCCCTT
>JAKJEK010000067.1 GCA_022705465.1 Patescibacteria group bacterium
ATGTTCAGACAGGGACGGACTCTGAGATTACTCTAGATCACCAGCCAATCAGCGGTTTGCCAGTTCACAAACGAGCGCAAGAGGGTATTTTTATCTCACACCAAACCCCTCCGGCACTCAGCGGAGTAACAGTCTTCCAATTACTTAGAGTGGCGCTTGGAGGCAAACTTGATCCGATCGAACTGCGCCTGAAAATCTCTGAATATGCCAAACAACTTGGTATCCCTGCCGACCTGCTTGACCGGCCGCTAAACGATGGGTTCTCGGGAGGTGAACGCAAGAAGTTTGAGCTACTTCAAGCAGCAATACTTAAACCCAGGTTCTTAATATTTGACGAAATTGATAGTGGGGTTGACCTTGATGCCTTAAAGACAATTACGACATTCATTAAGTCAGAGTGGATTGGTAAGTCAACAGTGGTGCTTATCACCCATAACCCTCGTCTGTTAAGGTATATTTCCCCTGATTCAGTAATTATTATACGTGATGGCAGTATTACCGCTACTGGAAGCCACGAATTGGTAAATAAGATAGAGAAACAAGGTTACGACACAATCTAACATGACAAGTACAGATGACATTAAAAATATTAATGACGACTACCGATATGGCTTTGCGATGCCCGAGCGTGCGACTCACAAAGTCCAGCCTGGCCTGAACGCCGAGGTTGTCTCTGCTATCGCAGACATCAAGCAAGAGCCGGAATGGATGAGGCTATTCAGACAGAGATCGTACGAAATTTTCCTGCAAAAGCCAATGCCAGAATGGGGAGCCAACCTTACGACAGTTGATTTTGATAGTCTCACCTACTTTATCCGGGCAACTGATGAGCAGAAGTATTCATGGGAGGATCTGCCGGCCGAAATTAAAGATACATACGACCGGATCGGCGTACCAAAAGCAGAACGTGATTTCCTGGCGGGGGTGTCAGCTCAATATGAATCAGAAGTTGTCTACGAAAGTATTAAATCAGAGCTAGAGAGTCAGGGTGTCATTTTTTGCGACATGGATACAGCCGTAAGACGTTATCCCGACTTGGTTAAGAAGTATTTTGGCACACTAGTTCCACCAAGCGACAATAAATTTGCTGCTCTAAATTCCGCTGTATGGTCCGGGGGGTCATTTATCTACATACCGAAAGGGGTTAAAGTCGAACTTCCGCTCCAAGCGTACTTTAGAATTAATTCCCAATCGTTCGGGCAATTTGAAAGAACATTGATTATTGCTGACGAAGGCAGTTATGTTCACTATACCGAGGGATGCACCGCCCCGATTTATTCGTCAAACTCACTGCACGCAGCAGTGGTTGAGATTTTTGTAGGCAAGAATGCCCACGTTCGCTATACCACCGTTCAAAACTGGAGCAAGAATATATTCAACCTTGTGACCAAACGCGCCAAAGTGTCAGAGAATGGCCTAATGCAGTGGATTGATTGCAATCTTGGAAGTTGCGTAACAATGAAATATCCGGCGATTTATCTCATAGGCAGAAAAGCTAGAGGAGAAACATATTCGATCGCATATGCCGGCAAAGGACAACACCAAGATGCTGGCGCGAAGATGCTTCATCTGGCGCCGGAAACCAGCTCACGAGTTATTTCTAAATCAATCTCAAAGCATGGCGGTCGAACCTCTTACCGGGGACTCACCTATGTGCCACATGGCTCAACGGGATCAAAGTCCTATGTTGCCTGTGACGCTCTAATCCTCGATGCTGAATCGCGTTCAGATACGTATCCGGTTATGAAAGTGCACGAGAACGAAAGCGTGATTCAACACGAGGCAACCGTGGAGCGCATCAGCGAGGAAAAACTGTTTTATCTCGGATCCCGCGGTGTTAACAGACAGGAAGCAGAAGGCTTACTGGTCAACGGATTTATTGATCAGGTTACAAAGGAGATACCGCTTGAATATACCGTTGAACTGTACCGCTTAATGAACGCCGAGATGGAAGGAAGTGTAGGATAATAAATGATCACCTATTTAAACGCACAAAGTCCTCATAACCAGCATATCCTGGTGGAGAAACCCGGCAAATCCCTTATCTTTGCCTTTAACTTTAGTGGCAGTATCTTTGTCGACATCGCCGCTGAAAACGCCCTAGTGACGATTCTGGGGGCATATACGGGCACTAAAAAGGAGTGCTATGCTCTGCGCACTACCCAAAATCACCGAGCTCCCAACAGCTGTTCACAGCTACTAATCAAGGGAGTGTTTGATGGGGAATCATCGTTTAGCTACGAAGGATTAATTCGAATTGAAAAGATTGCACAACAAACCCTGGCAAAACAAAGCAACTTAAACTTAATACTATCCCCCTCAGCTTCGGTTAACTCAAAACCGTTTCTGGAGATTTTGGCCGACGACGTAATCTGCAGTCACAGCTCTACAACTGGCCATCCTTCAGAGGAGGAGATCGAATATCTTGCCGGACGCGGGATTAGTAGCCATGAGGCAAAGACGCTGTTAGCTAGCGCATTTTTTCATGATGTATTTCGAAAGACCGAGTTTATTAGCGAGCACGCGGGTATTTCGGCTTGCCGAAAGAAGATAGCATCACTATGGAAATAATTCCAGAGAAAATTAAAACTGACTTCCCGATATTTAACGACAAACCAGAATTGGTTTATCTTGACTCAGCAGCGTCTTCCCTTAAACCCAAACGGGTCATCGACAAGCTTGTCGAGTATTACACGCAGTACCCAGTCAACATCCATCGAGGTATATATTCACTGTCTGAAAAAGCCACAGCGGAATACGAGGAAACCCGTCGAGTTGTTGCTCGATTCATCGGTGCAAGAAATGAAAACGAGATAGTGTTTACGCGCGGTACCACTGAATCGATTAATGGACTGGCTTATGTGTTGGAGCCTAGAATTAGCTCTAAAGATGAGATCGCCGTCTCTATCTTAGAGCACCATTCAAACCTGCTTCCCTGGCAGCAGTTAGCAGCGCGAACCGGAGCAAAGCTAACACTGTTTGATATTAATGATGATGGCATCCTTACTGACCTTCGCGGAAGAAAATGGGAGCCAATGGCCAGCACGAAGATTCTGGCAATTACATATGCCTCCAACGTTACGGGCAACATTTATCCAGTTAAAGATATTATCCATCGTGCCAGACTATGCAATCCCGATATTGTTACAATCGTTGACGCCGCCCAAGCTGCACCGCACGTTAGCCTTAATGTCGCAGACATCGATTGTGATCTGCTGGCTTTCTCGGCCCACAAAATGCTCGGTCCAACTGGAGTCGGTGTTTTGTATGGAAAACAATCTATACTAAACAAGCTTCCTCCTTTCCACTTTGGGGGAGAAATGGTGGAGAAGGCATCTCTGTATGAATCGACTTTCAAAGAAGCCCCTCACAAGTTCGAAGCGGGTACTCCACCGATCGCTGAAGTGATTGCCCTGAAAGAAGCGGTAGAATATCTTAACAATTCCACGCTCAAGCTAGTTGAAGATCACCAGCAACAATTGGCTAACTATGCAGTCACAATACTTAAAGATACCTTCGGCCGTAAGGTAAACATCGTTTCCGAGACGAATAGGTTTCCTAATGCGGGCATCGTAAGTTTTTCGCTCGAAGAAGTGCATCCGCACGACGCAGCACAATTGCTTACTGACCATCAAATTGCAGTTCGCGCCGGCCAGCATTGTGCTTCACCGCTGCACCAACACCTTGGCATCGGAGCAACTTTACGAGCAAGCTTTTATATATATAACAACGAAAAAGATGTTGACCGGTTGGTTTCCGGATTGTCGTACGTCTTTGGGGTAATGAGGTAGCTACATGGATTCGATTTACCAGGAAGTTATACTTCACCACTACAAATACCCGAAAAACTTCGGACACATACACAAACCCACCCACGCAAGCCATAAGAATAATCCCCTCTGTGGTGATGATATCAGTATAGAGATTGGCGCTGAGAATGGGACAGTTGTTCGCGTTGGGTTCACCGGATCAGGATGCGCCTTGGCAACTGCTTCAGCTTCAATACTAATGGAACACATAAAGGGCATGAGGCTTAACGATGTCGCCAGCCTTACTTCTGAAAACTTACTTGCCTTAATAGGTGTTAGCCCCTCGCCGAGTCGCCTAAAATGCGCTCTTTTACCCTTGGAAGTCCTTCACTCGACGCTGTCGCACCCTCTGACGCAATGATTCTAGTCACCGACTCGGAAGCCTGAGTACTTGCAAGAGGCAGATAGACCGAAAAGTGGCTACCATGCCTCTTATCTGATTCAACGGTGATCTTGCCGCCATGGTTTTCGACAATACTCTTGGCGATGTAGAGCCCAAGACCTGTCCCCTGCTGCTCTTGCGGCTTGTCGGCAGAGAAGCGTCCTGCCTGATAGAACTTGTTAAACAACAACTGCTGATCTTTTTTGCTAATGCCAACACCAGTATCGATAACATTAATGATCAAATACTGGTCCTTGGCACCCAGGGATAGCGTAACTTTTCCTTCGTCAGTAAACTTTATGGCGTTTTCAATTAGCCGCTGAAGGGCTTCTTGAATTTTTTCAGGGTCAACATAGACTTTTGGTATTGCCTGGAATGGGGAATTGTATGACAACTCGATTCCCTTACTATCAGCCCAGTTTCGGAAGGTATCGATAGCCTGCTCGATAATCAAAGAAATATCAGCCTCGATCCGGTAAAGTTGAAACTTCTCGTGATCAATCCGGGAGACACTAAGAAGATCGCGCGAAAGACGGGAAAGACGCCTGGTGCCGTCTAATAAGGGCTTTAACATCTCCCTTTGACGCTTATCAAATCCTCCGATATTTTCATCAACGATCATTGATAGGGTTCCCTGAATGACAGCAATAGGGGTATTCAGTTCGTGGGTAGCCATTTGTAAAAACTCATCTTTCAGTTTATCCAGTGCCCGCAGCTCCTCCTTGTCCTTGCGCAATTGAGAATTGTGTTCCTGAAGTCGTTGGGTTTTGTCTGCCTCCGAAAGAATAGAGCGAACAAACAACGCTGAGATACTCACTACCATCAGAAACAGGACTAGATTAAACACAGTGGGGTTGGCCATTAACCAAATAAACACCATTAGCACCAGGCAAAATGCCCAAATCTCCGACAGAACTATACGAATGTTTAGCAGATGATGAGCAGTCGCAGCATAGATCATGGAGAGGGAGATAAATAACGTAAACGACGGGCCGAGATGATTAAACTTATAAATCCCATACAAGGGAAGCACCAAATTAACCGTGGCAGCAGAAATGATGGTTAATGTTAAACCAGCGGAAATAAACTTCAGTTGTACTTTTTTAATCCCATCGAGCTCTAGATTAGCCCGGTAAAGCATGTAACCCAAGACAACGAGTGACACCACAAAATAAACGGAAAAGACTGAGAGTAGAATGCCTGGTTCTGAAGTATAGATATAACCGTCAAGAACTGTCACATCTTTAAACAATAGGCTGTCATAAAGCGAAAGCAAGGAAATCGTGTAGGCGGGGAG
>JAKJEK010000068.1 GCA_022705465.1 Patescibacteria group bacterium
TTGTTGTTGGCGGCATCAATGTGGCGTCAGCGATACTGGTTGCGAAGAGGTGGCGTTATGCAATGGAGTCGGCCATGGTGGCTGGTTTTGGCATGCAAATCTGGATTTACACTGAGATTTACATCGTTCTCCATTCAACCTGGCTGCAAACACTCTATTTTACTACCGGCACTCTTATTTTAATTCTGGCCTTCATGCTTTACGCCAGAACCAAAGAATCATAGTTGAGGTGGCTTATTGATCGTTACATTTATCAAGTAATGAAAGTCGCCAATATAAACGGAGGGTAGTAAGATGGGTATTTCTGAAGGGGAAGACAAGTTGGTTGATAAACGAAAAGCGCCATGGCGCTGGCTAATTATTAGCTTTATCGGCATTGTTATTTGTCTGGGAATTGGTTTTAGCATTTGGCGCTATGTGCTAGGCCATAATGGACGATTTGTAACCAAAACCACCCCAATGAGTGTTGGGGCTGAGATTGAAAGCAAAGGGGTCTCAAGAATTATTTCTAATGATGGCGGCGAACTCACCGTAAAGGACAATGAAACTACCATCGTTGCCAGCTTTCCAGCCAAATCATTCATTGGCAATGAGTCGGTTAGCATGCGTAAAATCAATTCAATCGAAGGCCTACCCGAGAGCATGGAGTTTGTGGCTGGAACGGAGCTGACCCCTGATGGCATATCGCTCACCGGCATAGCTGAGGTCAAGATTGTCTTGCCCGAGGGTACAGACACCAGCAGGTTGGTCGGTTTTGCCTTTGACGGAAAGGGAAGCAACTTTCATTTCACTCCAGGAAGAATTAATGGTACTACGGTAATTCTGCCAATAAGCTCATTTAGCAGCCATGGCATTATTAATTTAGCTGATCCAGATAATTACCCTCCAGAGCCTTCAGCGATTGAGCAACAGGCCTTACAAGATTTAGCATTAGGCCGATCAAATACAGCTAACCAGCAGTTTTGGGGGCACGAAATTAACGAAGAAGCGCAAAGGCAGACAGCCATTGATATCTTCAAGGATTGGTACTATCAAGATGTACGCTGGAAACTAATCGCCGCCACCAAGGATGAGGCCAAGGTAGAGGATGGAATCGGCGCTTTCATTCGCTGGTTAAAATGGGCTCAGTGGTATGGCTTTGCTGATGAGTTGAATAAGGAAGTCGAGACTGGCTACAATTATTCTGCTACTGCGGTACGGAACGCGGCTGATGCCTCAAGCAAAAAATGTATGGATGCAAAAGACGCCCTGCAAACCGGCCGGATGATCACCTTGGCCGCTTATGCCGACCTTCTCCCGATCGACGGCCGGCAGGGGCTGAATTCAAACACGATCAAAGAGAAGGCCAATAAGTGTGCTCAGTTTGAGCTTCGGATCTCATCCACTATTGATTCCCGGTGCGGAAGTTGTGACAGTTCAGATATCGGCGTATATTCTGGCACAGTCCAGCTGACTACGGAGGATAATTTTGCTATCTCTGGAGAGGGTATTGTCAATATCGATTCTTATCGTGAGATGGTTGGCACACCGCAAGAGCATGGTTGCACCTATAACCGACCACTTCTTTTATTTCCGGTTAAGGTGCCAACCATCCAGGTTAAGACAACCGGCAATACACCCAGTGTTTCACTATTATTATCAATCGTAGACCCTGGCGATTATGAAGCTGACTGCTCATTTTGGGTCGTCGAAGAGACCACTATGACTGTAACCGGCAGTGTGATTGGTGCCACCTGGCACTATGACTTTGGTGCTCTGCATGAGGACGAAATCGTCGAGAGAACCGAAACAACCGACACTTTCTATTTACCTGACTGGGAGATCATCAACAAAGATGGCGTGTTTGCCCGCAAGGTATATGACCGAAGCAAAACCAGTGGGTACGCCGGTTTTACCGGGACCGATAAAGAACATACCATATTTGAGCTCGTTCACACCCCCCAAAGATAACAAATCTAAACTAAAAAATCGCTTTTTGAGCGATTTTTTAGTTTGGGAAAACAAATCCTATTCAGTCGTATATCCCTCATTTTCATCAATGATTGACTGCATCTCGTCCACTGATTTCTGAGCTTCCTCCATTGCTTTGTCGTAATCTTGTTCACCGGTTGAGGTAGAGATATTGGCTTCACTCTTATCCATTACCGAGACAGTAGTACCGCTAATCTCGGTGCTACTGCTAACTGTCAGTCCGTACTTTGTCTCAACATCAATCTTCCAACCCTTCTTTAAGTATTCTGACTTAAACCAGGCATTGATATCTTCTAGTGTGCCCCTAACGGTCGCAGTATAACCAGCTTTGATGTCAGAAGTATCGTCACCAGGAACGCTATTTTTATTACTACTCCAAGCAGAGGTAAACTTGGCATTCGGGTATATCGGCACATTACCTGGAAAATCGCTCGGCAGTTTGACCTCCTCTCCCACTGAAAGAGTACCCTCCTCATCACTGAGAGTGGTTGTTTTATTGTCAGTAGTGTACTTTATCCGGCTTCCATCCTCGGTTACAATAGTACCGCTCTTTTTACCAAAAGCAAAATAACCTCCAGTGCCAACGCCAAGCACTACTAGTGCACCGACCGTAATAAGTAGAACTTTTTTCTTAGTACCGTCTGCACTGTTATTACTAACAGATACTTGTTTTTCCTCCTCCATCCGCCTCCTTTTTGAATAACATAATTATTATAAATACATATGCATAGCTTAGCAATAAATGCAGCCAAATATTTTACGTATAATTAATTGCTGGTTAATTGGTCTGGTAAATGTAACCATGATAATGGTCAGCTATCGGGTTGCTAGACAAAGCGATTGCGGTTAGCTGTGGCACTGCATGCGTTGGATATAGACAATATCGTACAAAACTGCTATAGTAACGTACCGATGGGGTAATCGAGAGGGGGGACAGGCATGGGTTTAGCTAGGCTGCTCAAAATAGCCTTCGAGGAAGGCTGCGGTTTGCCTATGCGCGATGTTGCCAAATCTGCTCAACTTCGCGAACTAGTCAAATTGGAGCGCAGCATCTATGATCGGTATCCTGAAGATGCAAGAGACAGTCATCTGCTGAGAATCGGCCATTTCTCATTGGCTCGGTTGGCTCAGGAGATATTCGACGGCGTTAAGCAAGAAGAGCAAATGCGTCCCACGGATGCCGTCATTTACAGTCCCGGTGTTCTGATTGAGCGAGCCTGGATTCGCTATCTCGGACACCACCTGGTCAAGTCATCCGAGGCTTGCTTGCCGGACAAAGCTATCGAGCTGGCCCAAGCTTGGCAAGGCGCTAGCCTGTACCAGCGTGATGACTTGCTGCACCAGCTCTACTCGTTGATTCGAGAACTTCATCATTCGCGCTGGAGCAGTGATGAGTCTGCGGATGAGGGCCCGTACGATTGGATCAGGTACATCACCGAGTCGTATGACTACCGGGATGTCTTACCGTTCCAATACGGCAAATTCGGATCGAGCGAACGTTATCCGCTCTGCCTGGGGTTGGCAACGATCATGGTTGCCTGGGCGCGTCTGGCTGGCGCAAAAGTGATGCTGGTAAACTCACTTCTTGACCCATATGACCTCATGTGGCAATCTGAAGGAGAAGTATCGCGGTTGCTGCTTGATGATATCGAAGAACGTGGCCTTAGGGTTTCGCCTAGGGCTGTTGCGGGCTTCCGTCACAATATCGATTGGGCGCGTGCTCGCGAACATCACGCAATCGACTTTCATCATGCAGTCGTTATCCAGATCGAAGGAGGTGCTTGGCAGTTACTGGATCCATATCTCGGTTGCTATGGCCTTCTTAGCCCTGACAGCTGGGATGCCTTCTCAGTCAACCACTTTCTCTCCGAATTCTCCGATATCGCACCAGGACTCACTGTTGTCAGACATGATGGCGGGTATCTGGAGGGCTGGTATCGGGAAAGGGAGACGGAAGTCGGAGAGGCTATCGCCGCATCAAGAAGGCTGGATGAACAGCTGAGAAGTATTCCGGTTGACCGCAGCGAGATCGAAGCCTGCCTGAATCAAAGCCAGGAGGCACGCCTCTTGGTCGATCTTGCCAGGTTTCCGAATCGCCTAAAGAAGATCAAGCAGCCCTCGGAGATAGCTGGCGCCATCATGTTTCAGCTTGGCCCCAGATCACTTTCAAAGGCCAGATTGGATCGTGGCTGGGAACACTTTCTCGGAAGCGAGAGGTATCGCCGCAACAGTCTTAACCGGCTGTCGGGCGCCTTTCATACCGGAGTCAAAAAGCAGTACTACCGGCTGCATAGCGAGATGCGCAGCACCGGAATGGTGCCGGCTGCCCTGGAATTCGGCAACCCGGAGTTTCAGGTCGCGCTACTGGTACTCAATCATCTGCGCTGTTGGGGTCCGGAGTCCGGAATGCCAGGCGAGCTTCTGATGAAACACTCCTCGTCTCAGGTATTCTGAGTGCGGCTGACCTGACTGTAGGTATGAGAAGGTTGGCCGAGCAAGCCGAGGATTTGATGCGGTATCTGCAGCCGCATCTTCATCCATACGTTTCCTGGAAACTCCAGGAGATAAACCGGAAACGGGGGGGAGGTGAGAAGCATGTCGAATAGCCCTGATCCGGATATGGCCAAGGTCGAGCAGTTGGTGCGCGAAGGCAACTCACTGGAGCAGATTGCTAAGGCGCATCCTGATCTGGCTGAGGCGGTGGCGAAAAAGATCGCCGCCGGCAAACCCCGTGGCAGTGGTGCGCGGGTTCGTCTGGATATGCCGAACCAATCTGGACTCTGATGTTCAACAACGGGTGGCCCGAAAGCCACCCGTTTTTTTAATCTATTTTGTCTCGTCTCCTGATCCAGAATGAAATCTTACTCTGGTGTGCTAGCTGAATATATTCCCCTCTCATGCAATCCGTAATACATGTGCCAGGTACCATCAATATTTATTACGGTTGGGTCACTGGGTGGGTTTGGGGAGTACATTCGGCTTGTATCAACATCTGTTCCTTGATATGCAATCCGGGGCTCGTTAAACGCACCGTCCTTATAGATACTGTAGTAGATGCCTCTGTATGACCAGAAATATAGCCGCAGCGATCCGTCGCCCAGATTATCCCACCTTATCAGATCCGGTCCGTCAGCAAACCCCTCCAGGGTTGAGTTTCGGCTATCGATCGCGATACCCTTTTTCTCCCAACTAAGGCCATCTGTTGAGGTTGCGTAGAAGAAGACGGCAATCTTATTGTTGGGTACATACTGGCTATACTTCTCATTCTCAATCGTGCCACTGTAGATCATAAGATACGACCCGTCATCTAAACGCGTGGTAGTTGGAGCACCAACACCATCAATCCTGGAGAACCCTTCTTCTGATTTATCGATTCTAACCCCTGGCTCCTCGCTCCACGCCAGACCATCCGTTGATGTAGCGCTTTTAATTA
>JAKJEK010000069.1 GCA_022705465.1 Patescibacteria group bacterium
TCTGAGCTCTTTTGCCATAGTCCTTGGGAAGATAATCATTCATCGCCTTGACCTTCAGTCCTGGCATATACGACTGCAAGCCTCGCTGGATTATCTCGGCATCGGGTTTGGGGATACCGATAATATACCGAATACCCTTGTCTTTGCTAGCAACGATCTCAAGTGAATACTGCTTTTTGAATTTAAACAGCCGGCAAAGGAAGCCATTCTGCCTTGCCAGGGAGTGGATCAAAGTAAATAGCTGTTCTGTAGCATAAGAGCTTTTACTAATCGAGGCCGGAAAGGTAATCTCAAGAAAAACCAGCGGTTCCAGCTTAGCTAATCTAGCTTTGAGCGAGAACTTAACAATCTTCCAGGCAATGAATATGGCCGCAATTAAAAAAAGAACCGGCAGAAGCAGGCCGAGGTGAGGAGTATGCAAATCGTACAGATACGAGAAAAGACTCAGCTTCCATTCGAAGGGACCAGGGAAGAAGGTTGAGAACAAGAATATTTTTTGAAAGAGGGTCAGCGACGCTTGGTGTTGAAGAGCGTTAAAAAGATCGTTGGCAAACCGGCTGCCCGAATCAAGACCGGGGTGAGCTTGAGCAAAATCATTGAGAAACTTACTGGTAGCATCCGTGATGGTCGGAATCACAGAGGGTTGCGTCGTATAGTGCGGAGTTATCGGCCCATCAGGCAAACCAGTCGTTGATGACATGCGTTACCCTTTCTCACCTCCTTAAAAAAATGAGTTCAATATCTGTAGTCTCTATTTCGGTATATCAAATCATGGCTAAATGTCAACGCTGGGACAAGGTTTTGTTGTCTCATTGAGTTCAACAACCGAACGCTAATCCTACTTTTTTGTTAGCTTGGCTACCCTGCACTAGCATTTTCTTCGCTGTACGATTTATTGTGTCCTGTTTATATTATTTTTGAGTGTTCAATACATTACTTCTCTTGACACTATGACCATCGCCATAGTACACTATGGCTATAGGAATATAAGGAGGAGAAAATGGCCAACCAACTAGCACTCTTAAACGAACCGGCAATCAAAGCTCAAGATTGGATTGTTGCTCAGTTTACTACTGAGCTGCCAAAACCTCACGGTAAGGAGTCAGGCAATAAACAGATTGGCGAGGCCCTCAAAACAATCTTTCCAACCGAGAAAGAGGAAAGCTGGTTGAAACGTGCCCGGCGGATACTTGGCGAAATCGCCGTTGGTCTTTCCGACTCTGAGCTTGAAACATATTTGACTGAGTTCGAATTTCTCCTCGACGGTTGGATTGATGAGTTTGAAAAACAACTATTTGATAATAGAACATTAAGAGAAGTCTTGAGGGAGGGCTAAATGCGCGACTCATTCTATGGCAGCAAACCGTCTAAAAATAAAGCGGTCATATATTTGCGGGTTTCGACCGAGGAGCAAGTTGATAATTACTCGTTGGAAACACAGGAAAATATCTGCCGCAAAGAAGCAGAACGGCGAGAGATGGAAGTTTTACATATCTTTCGCGATGAGGGACGATCGGCAAAAACAATCGTCGGAAGATTTGCTTTGGTCGAAATGCTGGAGTTTTGCCGGAAGTACAAGAAAGAAATCGGTGCAGTAATTGTTTATCGGCTGGATCGGATCTCCAGGCAGACAGCAGATTACCTGGCTATCAGAAAGAAACTGGCCGAATGCGACGTCACGCTATTATCAGCCACCGAACCCACCGGCAATAGTCCGACTGAAAAATTCATCGAAACAATGCTGGCCGGTTTTGCTCAGATGGACAATGACGTGAGAAGCGAGCGTTCAAAGAACGGGATGAAAGCGCGATTTATGTCCGGTTTGAGTAATGGTTATGTTCCCCTTGGTTATAGCAGTGAAAACGGCTACCCGGTTAAAGATCCTGAAACATACGATAAGATGAAAAAGGGCTGGGAGCTGATGCTGACCGGCACTAAGTCCCTACGTGAACTGTCGGTGATCCTTGGAAAAGAAGGATTAACTGGCAGAAGAATGAACGGGAAAAACTGCCCGCTTCGACCCCAGACGTTAAATAAGATCTTTCGCAACAAGTTTTATGCCGGAAAGATTATTTCTAAAAAGTACAGCATGGAAATTCCAGGCCAGCACCCGCCGATGATTACTGAGGAACAGTTTTACAAAGTGCAATCGATTCTTGATGGCCGGAATGTTAACCTGGCTTCACCGTTAGCCAGGCGAAACGTTGATAATCCCGATTTTCCTTTACGCCGGTTGGTTAAATGCGGCGTCTGCGGAAATTCGCTAACAGGAGGGTGGTGCAAAGGCAAAACTAAACACTATGCCTATTACTTTTGCTCACACCGCTGCAAAGGAAGCAATACTAAACTGGCCGACCTAGATAAGGCAGTAATCGAGCGGCTTCATAGTATCAGCTTAGAGTCTAATGCATCTGATTTATTTATTGCCTGGCTTAGACGCAAATACTACGAACGGCTTTCCACGCTTCAAAAGCGGCGGGAAAGTGCTGACATAGAGCTTAAGAAGATCTACGAGTTCCGCCAAGTATTGATTGAAAAAAACATTGCCGGAACATACTCCGATGATATGTTTAAGGAACAAAACGGCATTGTCGAGGAGAAGATCAAAACGATCCAGGTTACAAAAAATGATGACTTGATCCAGAAGTACAACCTGGAAGCCATCACTAAATTTATCAAAAGCAAGTTGGAAAACATTACCCAGACGTATCTTGATTCTTCGCTCTCAGAAAAAAGAACCCTCGTGAGTTCAATATACCCCCAAGGTATGGCATGGGGTGGAAAGAGCCTATTGAACTCTCCGATGAGCCCCTTTTTCAGCTCAATTCTAGGCTTACAGCAGGAGCCTGTAAACTTTGGTACCCTCGACAGGATTTGAACCTGTGGCCTTCGGCTCCGGAAGCCGACGTTCTATCCAGCTGAACTACGAGGGCATATGCGAACTCAGGTAAATATATCACAAACCATTGTTTAATGATAGCCGAACAAAATTTGTTAAGATGCTTGACAAAACATAAATAACCAGTATACTAATCGGTTCCACCATTATCACCGAGTTGATCGCAGGCATCAGCCGGTATGGAAAGGAATAACCATGAGAAGAAAGTCACGGCGAAACCGGAAAGTCGTTATTGTAGAAGACGACATGATGCTTGCGAGGATGTATAAAGAAAGATTGGAACAAGAAGGATACGAAGTGTTGTGGGCGCCGAATGGCATCGATGCGATGTACACGGTGCTGTCCCACTATCCCGATTTGATCATTCTTGATTTGTATTTGCCACAACGCGGTGGTTTGGGGGTCTTGCGAATACTTCGCAGTTTGCCTGAACTTAGGCAAATCCCGGTTGTCGTAGTCACAAACTACGATGATGTTGATTACCGCAGTGCAGCTGAAAGGTATGGAGTGACAGGTTTTTATAAAAAGACCGAGATTACTCCAGGTGATTTGGTTTTGGCTACCAACCACATCATCTCAGAACGATCAGCGGTAGCCAGTGAATAATTCTACATCTATACATCCATAAAGCATCTTTCCGGCGGCCACCCTATAATGGGTGGCTTTCGCTTATCAAATACAAATAAATGCGGTTATCTTTGTGCATGTTGCTGAATATTTTTCTTCGAGAAAGTCATATTATGGGGTATGAGTGGAAGCCGCCGAACGGAAAATGATGGGTGCGTTGGGGCTAGTATGGCGAAAATTGCCGTTGGTTTTTCGTGGTTATTGGTCTATACCGGGGCAGT
Organism: Patescibacteria group bacterium; assembly: GCA_022705465.1. Taxonomy (GTDB): domain Bacteria; phylum Patescibacteriota; class UBA1384; order XYA2-FULL-43-10; family 1-14-0-10-43-13; genus JAKJEK01. The sequence continues at coordinate 3,748 of JAKJEK010000069.1, forward strand.
TTTTTCCTACCTGTATGTATTCTACGAGTTTATTGCAGGTCGAATCAGTCAAATGATATTGTGGCCTTTGGGACTTAATTTAATCGCAAATTTATACTATCCAGTTGTCAAACGTTATCACAGAAGGTGGTTGGAGGCAGTAGTCATTCTGGTGGTTGTAGTAACAACAGTTATTTCTGTACTCGCTACGATTGGCCGCTACCCGTTAGTGGCCTTTTGGCAGGGTCTGTATTTATTGTGGGTGTTGATGGTGGTTTCACTAAAATCAAATGTTTGGCGATAAAGTAACAGGAAATTAGTTCATTTAGCAGTTTTATGAAAAACCTGGCCAAGTGGCCAGGTTTTTATTATTTGGTGTTGATGGGACGGGAGAGGCCATCCGGGTGTTTGAGATTGAACAGATCGGCTGGCTTGGCATAGTTTTGGAGTGCCGACGCCACCTGCTCCAACACCGTTTCATCGGGTTGAGCAATGATGGGGCGGTTACCGGAAGTAGACAGCAGCCGTTGTTTCCAGCGCCGTGAGGATTGGTGCAAGGCACCATTAATCGGCAGGCTGATCAAGCCTCGTTGGATGGTTAGAGGCTTGGGGGTAAGGAGCGCGGGCAGCACTCTCGTTCCTATGCTGCGCCAGCGGTAGAACTCCTGGTAGAGCCAGAAGTGGGACTCCTCCAGTTCTTGCGGCGACATGACCGGGTGGCGTGCGACGCAGTGTTGGCCATCGTACAGCTCCCAGTCGAAGTTGAAGATGGTGTTGTCCCGAATTCCTGTTAGGAAGCTGCGCGCGCCCGGCATGGGTGTGTTGATAGTGAATTGAGCAAAGTCAAGCTTTGTCTCTTCTACTGCGAATTCCAGGATGCGCTTAGCGTGATCAGCGGTTTCCGTCTCTCCTACTCCCAGGACGAAGGCACCAAGTACCATCAAGCCGCATTGGTGGCAATGCTTGATGAGATTAGCGGTGTCTTGCTGGCTTTTGACTTTGGAGAGGCCGGCGCCGTTTTCCTCTAGGGTTTCTATCCCAAAGAAGAAGCCACGGCAACCGCATTTAGCGAAGTACTCAACCAGATCCAGATTGCTTCCACGTTCACGGAGCTTAGCTTGGGCATCGATAAGCGTGCGAACAGTAACTTCCGCAACCCAGCGAAAGCCCAGCTCATGAAAGAGGGTGGCGACAGCAATGCAGTGGTTGATGTACCTATCCTGTATGCCTTGAAGGAAGTTGTCGTCGATGACTCCGATCAGACGAGTTTTTGGCAGCTGCTCAAGTTCTGCGCGGAGCTCATTGAGGCAGACTGCTCTCATCTGTGCACCGAAGACCTCGGTGACCGAACAGAAGCTGCATCCAAACGGGCAGCCAACTGAAGTCTGGACAACCGGGGCAACAAGATAGTCGCCCGGATTCATCCAGCTCCAGTCCGCGATGGGGCGCTTAAGCACGGTAGGTGGAGATGGGATCCTGGTGACAACCTTGTCTTTTGGATCCATTCGAAGAGCATGTTCAAGGAGGTGGTGCTGGAATTCACCTGTCAGCTCGCCACGAACCACAATGTGGCTGTGTTTCAGGGCTTCGAGACTGAGGCTGGTAGCGTGAACACCACCGTGAATGACGATAATGGGATTACCGT
>JAKJEK010000070.1 GCA_022705465.1 Patescibacteria group bacterium
TTACAGGAGACTTGACTTGTCCTTATCTTGGACTCTTGTTAGATCCTGCCACGAGTCTAACTTATCCTTCGGCGGAAAGTTACTGCCATAACACCCAGCCGCCCGCTGTGCCGAGGCTCAATCATCAAATTGTTTACTGTCTGACTAAAGGTTATTCTTCATGTAAAGTTTTCCAGGCGGAACCTAACCAGAGAATGCCAGAAGATCTAGCAAGAAAGGTCCGCTCTAAACGAAGAATTAAGTTTAGTCCCTACTACTTGGCCATTCTATTTATTCTTATCATACTCATCCTGATAGGGGTTTTCTCGCACCCAAAATCTAATACTGAAGAAGCAACACTTAGTTTAATCTCTCCTCAAGCGCCGACTGGAACGGCAATACTCGCTTTGAATCAAGTCACACAAGAGAAAGTAAATCTATTAGCTTCGGGAACACAGACTCCTTTGCCCACACCATCACTCTTTCCAACGCCTCCTCCGACGGAAACCCCAGTCGAAATTCGCGAGGGGCATTTTCTAGAAAAACCCTTCGGGAAGGACTATTGCTTTGTCGTTCATCAGGTAATTTCAGGCGAAAGCCTGTTATTTTTAGCTAACCAGACCAATACCACACCCGATGTAATCAAGGCGATAAATTATCATCTCATCGTTCCCATCTGGATTGACTCGATTATTATTCTTCCCATTGACCTGATGGATGTAGATGACCTGCCAGCATTCGAAGCCTACCAAGTGACAGAAAGTAACTTGACCCTGCAACAAGTAGCTGAAAGATTTACGACAAATTTGGACGAATTAGTCTATTATAATGATATTGCTGCCGAAGAAACATTAATAATCGGCGAATGGCTAATCATTCCAAGAGCAAGAGACCAACAGATCATAGGATGAAACAGAACGACTGTTTGACTTTTATACTTTTCGTATGTACTGCCAATCGATTCCGTTCTCCTTTGGCAGAGGCATACTTTAAAAAAATGCTCACTACCATCGGCGCCGCGCAAACTTGGAGGGTCGAAAGCGCCGGAACATGGGTATCCCAAAGTCTTCCACCTACACCAGAAGCAATCGAAGAAGCCGAAAAACGTAATCTGGATATCACAGCGCATCTTTCCAGATCGATTAATGAAACTTTATTAAGCCAAGCGGATCTTATCCTGGTGATGGAGTCGGGGCAAAAAGAAGCGCTGACCAATGAATTCCCAGAAATCAAACGGAAAATCTACCTCCTTACCGAGATCTGCGGAGGATTACCTTATAATCTTCCGGATCCTTACGTCACTCACGATCCTCCCGCACAAATTGCCAGAGAAATTGAAGAGCTTATCGAAAACAAGTTTAACTGTATTTATCATTACTTTGTGCAAAAAACTGTAAACGTTAACAAAACCTAGTCTTTTATTCTACTTAAGCTCCATTCTAAATCATTTTGGCACGGTTCAAAGAAAAACAACAAAAGGAATTAAAATACTTACCGTATGTCCAAAGAAGACTCATACCTATCTCAAAACAACATTCTGCGGTGCCCATATTTCGGACTGATTGACGACGTTCGGACACAATCCGATTTTCCTTCTGAAGTTAATTGTTGTCATCGCTGCAAAAAACCGGAATGTCCTAGCTACGCTCATCAGCAAGAATTCTGCCTCACCAAGCAATACTCTTCGTGCATCATGTTGAAAGACACGCGGCTAAAGAGCCTTCCTGCTGATGTTCGCATGTCCGAAGTACCAACAACCAACCGAAACAAAACCTTATTAATTGCAATAGGTGTTGTTCTTGTAGCTCTCGCCTTAATCCTCCTTATTTCTGGACCGATCAAAGGCATTTTTACGCCTCAAGCACCCACAATTTCTAAAACTTCTTACACACTCAAAACCTCTCCAAGGTTTACGAACACGAGCATGTTTGGAGCGATAATATTCACAACAAACAGCCCAACGCCTTCAAGCACGCCATTGTCCAAGCCAACCGATTCTTTTACCAATACCCCTAAAGCTTCTGAGGAACCAACAAAAACAGCGACCATTGGTCCTTCCTGTTCAATCTACGACATCACTTATTACAGTTTAATTTTCCTTGGCAACAGCCAAACTCAGCTAGTCTATGATACTCCCTTGGATTTGTCTCCCTATCGCATTCTGGATGCCCAGGGAAACCCAACCCCACAGCTCAATTTGCCTGGACTAAATGTGTGGGTGAATGATTCCCAACACCTCACCTATAGCGTTTTCTTACGAAATCCTAGCAATCCTAAAAGGCTATACTTGGAATTAAAAGCTAAAAAGAACGATCGAATATTTATTGAACTTATTGATGACACCGATCACCATTGCTCCTGGCAAATCATCATACCAGCTGAGTCCGTTTTCTACACACCTACTAACCCGGGCTCAAATCCACCTGCGCCAAACACCCCAACCCCAATCTGGACCCGAACATCCACCCGTACTAGGATGCCTCTACCCCCAAGCACGCAGACCCCAACAAAAACAGTTACGACATTGCCACCACCGACAAACACTAATACACCAACCCCTACTACGCCTACGCCAACTCCACTGCCCCCTACAGGGACGATGCCCCTCTATACGCCCACCCCGACTGGCACCTCTTAATAAGTGCTTACGCCAACTGGCAAATAGAATTGCATCCATGGGATAATAAGCTGGCCTTGTAACCCAACCTCAAATTGCCCTTGCATAATTTAACAGACATGAGTACGCTTGGTACATTAAAGTTTTATAGAGGAGCGCAAGACGACCCCATTACCAAAGAGAAAATCCACTTCAGGGCGCCGCGATCGCCGGCGTGTACATGATGCCCTTAAAACCCGCAATAGCGTGACCTGCCCCAATTGTGGCTATTATCAGGGTAGAGAAGTCCTTATCATCTCGAAAGAATAAAGTCTTTTTCTCTAATAGAAGCAAAAAATCCACGCGATTTGCGTGGATTTTTTGTAATTATTTTCCAACTTTGAGCCGATAGCGCGCAAATAACCCCACGAGCTCTTTGGGCAGATATCCGCTCATGCGAATGCCCTCAGGCGTCGGTCCAGAAAGCTGCACTTTGCCCCGTTCGTGGAACAGTTACCCTAATTGCCCTTGATCAAACGGCAGCAGTACGGTGAGCTTCTCGTACCTCGCAAAAAGCTCCTGCCCAATCGCTGTCATCAACGGTTCTAGCCCTTCACCGGTAGCTGCGCTGACATAGGTTGCTTGCGGATCACCGTGCATGTGTAATTTCATAAGTTCAGCATCGTCCATTAGGTCAATTTTATTGAAGGCCGTTAGCACTGGGATCTCTCCCTCTCCAATTTCCTTGAGGGTCTCTAAAACTGTGCGGCGCTGTTCCAGCGCATTTTCGTGAGAGGCATCCACAACATCCCCCACCGAAACCGAGAAGGCAACCCCTTCTGATACCTGGAGGTCAATCTCTACCCAGATACTAAGCCAATTTTGCTCAGTTTACGATATTCGTTATTACAGCATGGCTATGGTGATAAGGGCTAAGCGGTATAAGGGCGTTCTCATGGGACCTCCGACGCAAATAAGATTATACACGCATCCGCTTAGGTCGCCTTAATGGAACTTCTGAGCGTTCATAGGAGTACCATGCACTCTCTCCCCACGTAAAAACTGGCTGCAGCGTGGTGAATAGGAGCGTGGCGCGCGTTTTTTCAGCTATAATTGCCCCCGGGAGATACCATGCGAGCTAAGGTAACCCCGTAGGAGAAGGCAATCAGAATCTGCTCGTGGAGGTCAGACCCGTAAAGTGAGCGAGAAAATGACAACTGACACTGAACAAGAGCAGGTAATCCGCAGTTCTCAATCCAAGCCTAATCTTGAAGCGCTCGGGTTCGGTGCGCTTTTCGTGCTTGGCTTGCTGGCAAGGCTGTTCACTGGGAAAATTACCGGGGATATGTCCAATTACTACTTCATCTGGTATCAAAACATCTTGGATAACGGTGCCGCGGTTGCATTCCGCGAACACGTAATCGGATACACGCCGGCGTTTTGGTACCTTTTTGCCGGCACAACGCTGCTTGACCCCTTCTTGCCTAGGGTGGCTGCCATAAAACTTCTGCCGATCTCCTTTGATCTCATTTCCACCTATTTTGTTTACCGCATCGTACGTATCAAATATCCTACGGGAAATAAGCCCTATTGGGCGGCTGGGTTGTTCTTCGTGCTGCCTACGCTTTTCATCAATAGCGCGCACTGGGGCCAGATGGATGCGCTTTATACCACTTTTCTCATTATCAGCCTGTTCTTCTTCCTGAGAGAAAAGCCCATGCTAGGAATGCTGGCTTTTGCACTTTCTTTTGCCATCAAATTTCAGGCTATCTTTTTTGTGCCCTTTTTAGCCGTTCTTCTACTCAAGAAAAAGGTTGCCTGGTGGCATTTCTTTTTGGTCCCAGCGGTGTACGTAATAACCAGTATACCGGCAGTTCTCCTGGGGAGCAGCTGGCTGGATGTGCTCACGATCTATCTGCGGCAAACGACGCTCTTCTCACGGCTTTCGGTTAATGCGCCCAACTTATACATCTTTGTACCCCACGAGTATTATGATTCTGGGTTAATCATTGGGCTGGCTGTGGCTTTTTGTACCCTTGCCGCCTGGATCATCATCACAGCTCTGGATAAGCGCGAAATCACGCCGGAAAGAATGGTGCTGCTCGCGCTGATTTCGGTAAGCCTGACGCCATTCCTGCTCCCGCGGATGCACGAACGTTACTTTTACCCCGCTGATGCACTTTCTCTGATTGTAGCTTTCTTTCATCCAGATTTATGGTTTGTCCCTTTAGCCTTTCAGTTAGCCTCGGGCCTTGCCTCCACTGTTTATCTCAAAGGAGCATCCCTCGTTCCGGTGAAGGTCGGCGCGATAGTCAATACCATTAATCTCATCATCTTGTTGGCTTATCAATTTTGGAGGCAAACCAGTCCTTCTCAGGAATCCGATGATTTTATAAGCACCAGTTGAAAGCAGCATATATGCAGTCCGACTCTTTTGAAACAAGCAGAGCGCTTATATCAAGAATTTGGGCCTTGAAAAAGTCTTGCAATTTGATTGGTTGAAGCTCGTTGAACCCAAAAAGAACCGTTTGTTGATGGGGAAGGGCCAGGGTTAGGGCAAAATTGATGTTTCCTTGAGGAGACCGGTTTTACCGTATCCAATCGTTTTGAAAATCATTTTAATTTTTCAACGCCCTCAAAAATTGCCCTTGCATAATCCGCAGGCATTAGGTAAACTTAGCCTGTTAATGAAACAGAACAGGAGTGCAAGATGACCCCATTACCTAAGAGAAAAACCACTTCCGGACGCCGCGATCGCCGACG
>JAKJEK010000071.1 GCA_022705465.1 Patescibacteria group bacterium
CAGTGGCCGGAATTATGTATAAACTAAAACAGCCATTGATCATTGGGCATATTGCTACTGGTTTGATTGTAGGACCATACCTATTCAACCTGGTCAAAGCAAATGAAACTATCGAAATCTTTTCTCAAATCGGCATTGCCCTTCTTTTATTCATCATCGGCCTAAACCTGAATCCGCGAGTAATAAAGGAGGTTGGCAAGGTTTCGCTAATTACCGGTGTAGGCCAAGTTCTGTTTACGTCGGCAATCGGTTACATGATTGGAATTACGCTCGGATTTGGGCCGACAGCGTCATTTTACATCGCTATCGCACTCACCTTCTCCAGTACGATTATTATCCTAAAGCTTCTCTCAGACAAAAAGGATCTTGGCCGATTATATGGCAAGATTGCTGTTGGTTTTTTGTTAGTTCAAAACATTATCGCCACGCTAATATTGATCGCGCTCTCAACGTTAAGCCAAGGTGGCGATCTGACACAAATTATGCTTGCTACATTGCTAAAAGGGATAGTGCTGGTCGTGTTACTGACGGCGTTCAGCATACGAATTTTGCCCAAAATGGGCATGATCTTTGCCAAATCCCAGGAGTTTTTATCGTTGTTTTCAGTTGGTTGGGGGCTTGGTTTGGCGGCGTTATTTAGCCTGGCCGGTTTTTCAATCGAGATCGGCGCATTGGTAGCCGGCGTAACCCTGGCAACATCAACGTATACCTATGAAATTAGTTCAAGAATGAAGCCGCTTCGCGATTTCTTCATCATACTCTTCTTTATCATGATCGGGTCAAAGATGTCGCCTGATAATTTGCAACAGTTAATTGTTCCGGCCGCCACGTTCTCTGCTTTCATTTTAATCGGCAACCCGCTGATTGTCATGATCTTAATGGCCTTGCTCGGTTACGACAAAAAAACCAACTTTAAAGCCGGGTTAACAGTAGCGCAAATTAGTGAATTTTCGCTGATCCTTATCGTCATGGGCCATCGTCTTGGTCACCTCTCCGATGAGATTGTTTCACTGGTCACAATTGTGGGACTGTTAACGATTGCGGTTTCGACGTACCTGATAATTTACTCTGATAAGATTTATGCCGCACTGGAGCCATACCTGGTTGTTTTCGAACGTAAAAACCACAAGAGGGAGCGGAGATCGCGGGAGGAGCACGATATAATTCTTTTTGGCTTTGATAATATTGGTTAAGATTTCTTAGAGTCGTTTAAAAGCTTGGGCAAGAAGTTCCTGGTGGTAGACTATGATCCGGAAACAATTAAACGCCTGGAAGAAGATGGGATTAATTGCCGATATGGCGATGCTGACGATAATGAGTTTTTGGAAGAGTTAAACTTTGAGAAAGCCAAGATGGTAATTTCGACAATTACCGATTTCGAGGCATCAACATTGATCGTAGGCCAGGTGCGCAAGGTCAACCAGAAGGCGGTGCTGATCGCGAAATCAGATGATATCGACGAAGCGTCGATTCTGTATGAGAAGGGTGCTTCTTATGTCATGATGCCACACTACTTAGGTGGTACCCGTACGATCTCACTGATTGGCAAACATGGATTCGATTTAAGTGAGTTCACTAAAGAGCGCAGAGTCATCTACAGTATATTAACAAGAAGATGGTTGCTAAATCGGTGTAATTACTGCGGTAGACTGTTCTGCTGTAAGCCCTAGCAGTATAGTTGACACTAAAAATGCCTATTCACTTAGGCATTTTTGGGTATGTCCCGTAATAGTGTGATAAATTTCGCCTCGATCCGATCACGATGAGATTGCGTACCCTTGGTCAAGCGGATTAGTATTTCCTGAACGGCAGGTTCATTTTCATCGAAAATATTGATAAAATCTTTTTCTAAGACGGTATTTTCAATAGCAAACGCATAGGCAACGGCCATGTTTTTACCGTAATTGGGGGCATCCTTGATTAAATTTTTCACGTGCTTGATTGACTGCCATACGGCCTCACGGTTGTAGCTATCACCAAGCTGAACTTTACCGTTGTAAACATTCTCGAAAAACGACAGGAGCCACTTGGCGTGAAGGTCTTCTTCATTGGCCAAACCCATCCAGAAGTCTTTATCACCAAAGAGGTTGGCGTAAGTGCGATACAGCTCACCAATAACACGCTCATGCTCGGCCATAAGATTGATTGCTTCTTTAATTCTTTTATCCTCTTCCATCATGACCTCCGAGTGTTATTGAATTGAAACACTAAAATTACTAAATTTCTTTAGCTATAATTCAATGCTACAGTAGGAGCTGGTTTTTTTCAACATCTGTCCAACAGTTATTGTCATGACAGCTCTTGGGGAGGGGTAGCACAAGCCATCGCTTGACAGACTGGCTATATTGTTTTAAAATGTATTCACCATGAAGTATTACCTTGGGAAAAAGGAAAACCATATGTCAGCCCCAGTCCGAATTGGGTTGTTTTGGCGTTTTCCTAACCAAGGTGGTTTGTGATCGTGATATAAGTACTATTTAAACGAACATAGAAAGCCTCGGTTAGGAAGACCGGGGCTTTTTTGGTCTACCTAAATTCGTTCGTTCACAACCAGGAGGTGCAAGATGGACAAGCAGACGATCCGCCGCTACCTGATTCTGTCGACACTCTACCGAACCAGCGTCAGCTTCATCGCAGCGACGTATGTCACCTTCCTTATCTCACATGGCCTAAACCTGTTTGAGGTAAGCCTGGTGAACTTTGTCTTTCACTCCGTGATGTTTATCGCGGAGATTCCAACCGGGGCGATCGCTGACGTGTATGGAAGAAGAATTTCTTTCTTCTGTGCATGCACACTCAATGGGCTGGGTCTCATCGCCTATGCCTTTTCCAGCTCTTTTTACGGATTCGCCTTGTCAGAAGCGGTCATCGCTGTCGGCGCGACCTGTGCCACCGGTGCTTTCCAAGCCTGGCTGGTCGACCGACTAAGGCATTTCGGCTATGACCAGAAGATCGCCAGGGTAATCACTAAAGAACGGCAGATCGACACCGCAGCCGGAATCGTCGCTGCTCTGATTGGCTCGTCACTGGCGATGCGAAATCAGGGTTTGCCATGGCTGGTTGGCGGTATGCTGTCTTTAGTAGCTGCCGGATTGGCAGCTGCATGGATGAAGGAAGAGTACCTTAAGCCCGGTGTTAAGACCGGCAGGAAAGGGTTTGCTGAGATAGGGCAAACTGCTGTCGCCGGAATTAGATTCGCTAACCAACAGAAGAACATCCGTTTCATTCTGCTGATTAGCGCGCTGCAATCGTTCGCTGTCATGGCGCCAAACATGCAATGGCAACCGATGTTCCTGCCTCACCTGGGTTCAAAACAACATTTGGGCTTCGTGTGGGCCGGGATAGCACTATCGGTGATGGTTGGGGCAGCTGCCTGGCAGAGGCTTCTTAAATCAGTGCGGTGTGAAAAGACAGCACTGACCGTGGCTCAGATCGCAGTAGCTGGCGGCATTGCCGGAACGGCTCTGTTTGCCCAGCACTTTCCCCTGTCAATCGCCATTTTTATGGCTCATGAGGCTGCCAGGGGTGTGTGGCGTCCGCTCAAAGAAGTTTACCTTCATGACAACATTCCCCATGCTCACCAGAGAGCAACAATCGTGTCATGCGAGGCGATAATCCATCACCTGGGCGGGGCAACTGGCCTCCTAATGAGCGGCTACCTAGCTAGCATTACGTCAATGTGCGAAACATGGATGCTTACCGGGTGCATACTGGCCATCGGTACGCTAATAGTGTTTCGCAATCGTGAGCGCTAGAATATACAAGCAGGGCAAATGCCCTGCTTTTTCTTTCATTTGTTATGGCCCCTGGCTATTATGGTTGCGACGTGTTCTCGCTTCGCTAGTAATCTTCTCAGGACTATTCTCCATAAATAATACCGGATCTGGCAATGTATTCCCCCGATCTCTATTTCGATAACTACCGAGACCAGCAAGCAGATTACTGCTGATAGTTTCTGTCTACTTCCTGATACACCAGAGAGGAGATGCTTTTGATTGTTTGCTCAATTTCCGGCAAGTTGGCCTCGCTTTTTGTCATGATGCATAATAGATAGGGGCGATCCGGATGATAAATGATACCGCAGTCGTGCAGTTCGCGTTTGGCAGCGACACCACTGTTGTCCTTTTCGGTTTTAATTCCGAATTTATGCGATACCACAGTATTCTCTGACACACCTGCCACAAGGCCATCTTTAAAGTCAACTTCACTGAGTATCTTTAAGGCTTTCTCAGATAGGTCGCGCTGAAGGTAGGTTGAATTATAAAGGACGCGTAAGAAATAAGAGAAATCCTTGACCGTGATAAACTCTGGTTCTTTAGATAAGTCTTCGGGGAAGTATAAGCCAAGGTCGTTATAAACGGACTGGAGCGTATCCTGATCAATGTAATTCGTAAGCAACGCCAGGGCGTTGTTGTCCGAGTATTTAATCATCAATTCAATAATCCGCTCAACAGTATACGTCCTGCCCGCGCGTAGATAATCCTTAGGCTTGATCTCCTGGGCGGCGTTGGTGTCCGGGCCACCCTCCACCTTAATCTCTTTTGATAAAATACCAGGGTTGGTTTCTGCAATTTTAAAATAAGCAATCATTACCGGAATCTTGTTAAGGCTGGCAGGATAGTATTTCTCGTCAGAATTAACAGTGATCTCGTTGCCGGTAGAGAAATCACGGAAATACACAGAGGCGTGCTTAATATGGTCAGCCTGACTTTCTGATCCAACCATGGTGTTTAATTTATTCTCTAACGCATTTAGCTCCGGTGCCCGCTCATTAACGGAGGCGTCACAAGTTAGCAACGGGCTGATAAGGTTGTATCCATCTAAACGCAAGGCTTTAAATTTGTTCTCGCTTGTGGTCTTAGTGTCGTTTTTGCCGTTAAACACTAAACCGCCAGCAAAACCGGCGGCAAAAACAGCCAGAAATAGTGCGGGCACGACTAACTGAGGGTGTTTTCGATTTCTCATGAGTTCTCCACTGACTAACTAAACGATCTCATTATAAACCCTTTTATTATGGTACGACAAATCGGTGTGCAGGCATACAACAAACAGGGCACTTGAATATCATCGATACTTTTAGCTACGGTCGAATCTACTTGATAATAAAAGCCTTGCTGTATCAGCAAGGCCGGTTAATCAACACCACTCCTAGCCGGGCGGAAGTCCGAGTAGTGCTTTTATCGCCTCACTTGCCACCGAGAAGTTGATAAGCCAACTACCCCCGACTAGGGTAACGATGTAGATGGTTGGCATTGCCTTGATTGTGGTGACTGCGTAGCGTGAACAGATCTTGTCCAGCGCCATAAGACCCAGAACCGGT
>JAKJEK010000072.1 GCA_022705465.1 Patescibacteria group bacterium
TTGGCGCCGCTCCAAAAAATGCAACGTACTCTTTCTCATGGGCCACACCGGAAGTAAGATCTCTAACCTCCCAATCCATAGGATGCTTAAAGCTAAATCCGTATGTTGTACTTGAATAAGTTTTCCAATTAGCACTTTCATCGATCTTTGTAGTCGTATTTTGGGTATCTTGCTTGGTCGTCTCTATTGTGCCAACACCGCTTTGAGACTGTACTGTCGGTTTTTCCAGATTATCGATTCGCGCATCAAGAGCTTCTTTCTCTTCCGCCAATTTATCAATTTGATTTTTTAGCGCTTGCTGGTCTTGCTCAAATTTACTACTCGAATACAAGTAGACGCCACCGCCAAAGATTATTGCCGACAAAACAACCGTAATCACAATAATGCCAACGGGCAACTTTGACCTATCCATCATCCCATCCATAGTATATCCCTCCCTCCTGATATAAATATAAATCAAAATATTGGTGGACCTGAGGGGACTCGAACCCCTTGCCTCAGCAATGCGAATGCTGCGCTCTACCAGATGAGCTACAGGCCCATACATTCGATCAAAATACCAAATCAATTCCAGAGAATCAATAACGCACCTATTTCCTACTCCTTCGTTTCCATCCTGATCTCGGCCTCAATAAAATCGTCAATATTGCCAATCAACACGCCGTCCGGATCTGTTGACTCGAAGCCGCTACGGTGATCTTTAACCATCTTATATGGATGAAGCACATATGAACGAATCTGATTCCCCCACTCCGGTGCAGAAAACTCCCCGCGGATCTCATTTACCTTTTCTTTATGCTGCTCCAGTAATAATTTCGCCAACCGGGATCGCAATATCTTCATCGCTGTCTCGCGATTCTGTAGCTGACTTCGCTCATTCTGACAACTGACCACTATCCCCGTAGGGTTGTGAGTAATTCGAACCGCCGAATCAGTCGTGTTCACCGACTGCCCGCCATGTCCTGAGGCACGAAACACATCCACCCTCAAATCATTCGGGTCAATTGTCACCTCTGTCTCATTTTCAATTGCCGGCATTACTTCCACCAAAGCAAACGACGTCTGACGCAAACTCTTGGCATTAAATGGCGACTGCCTTACCAACCGGTGAACACCGTTTTCCAGCTTCAATCGCCCATATGCATACAAACCATCAATTTCCATTGTAGCACTCTTAATTCCAGCTTCAGCACCCCTGGATTCCGCCAACATCGAAACCCCCATTCCATGTCTGTCAGCCCATCGCAAATACATCCGAACCAGCATTTCAGTCCAATCTTGGGCATCATCTCCTCCAGCCCCAGCATAGAAATTGAGAATTGCATTTTTATTGTCATACTTTCCTGAAAAGTAAGCCAACATCTCTAACTCATGAATTTCCGGTTCCAATGTCGCAACTTCCTCTTCTGATGCAATTTGAGCGATCTCGTAGATATCTTCGAACTGGGTTACTTCATCTTTTAGGTGCTTTAGCTCTCTTGATTTCTCTTGAGCTGATTTTTCCTCAAGCCAAAATTCAGGACTATTCATCTCCTGCTCAATTGCGTCTATGCGGGTCCTTTTTTCATCGGTCCGCAAACGCTTCTTTAAACTATCCAGTCTCTCTTGAATATTCATTCTTGGCTCTTGTTACCATACATACGTATTATCTATTCATAAACAATATCATATATTACTATTCTCTGCCATCGATAAAAGCCGCCCGAAAGCGGCATTTATCTAAACATTTGTGTTTCAGTAATTTACAGACTTCTTACACTATTTGCAATCTGAACAATCTCTAACTGTTGCTGGATAATCCGGCGATACTTGAAATACGTAAACATGACTCCAGCCATAAAAGTAATCAGAAAACTTGCGCTGGCGGCCGCACCTGTCTTTGGAAGCATAGGTACATCCACTGGAGGTTTTACAATCGGCCTAGCCTTGATCACCACCTTTGCCGTATCGGTCAATGTTACGTTATCATCTTCCAACACCGCCTTGTTAACCAGTTCGGAACCAACGGCTAATTTGGATGATATCATAGCTTTAAACTTAAGATATCCCGATTCACCTGGCGCAATTGTTCCCAACACCACGCCGGCACCTGTAATACCATCAACCAAAGTCTTTTCCATGCTGCCATTGCGTGAAACAGTGGTTGTTCCTTCGAGATACAACATCTCGGATGGAAGTTGGTCGATAATCCTCACCTGATCGGCAGGTGCATTGCCCCGATTGGAAAAATTAATTCGGAATTCAACTGTATCCCCCGCAAACGCTTCGGTCACCTCAACAAACTCCGCTTGCCCAGCAGTGAAATTTCTGACCACTTTGTTCATCGACAAATCAATTTTTATTACCGGTCGCTGTATAAATACGATTACAATATCACCGTACTTATTAAACATCTTATCATCATAACTGTAACCTGAGGGTGGATTATTCGGAAGTGGATTTTTGACTTTAACCTTGAAAGTGCGCTCGATTACTTCGCCTGGATTAAGCACAACTGCCGGATATTGCACAAGTTTTGCCTCGTTCCCGGTAGTACCCGTAACAATCTCACCTTCGTGGGATACTAAAATAACATTCGCATACTCCAAAATATCAGCAATCCCATCCTCAACAACAAATTCTGTGGCTCCCGTCCCAATGTTTCTTGTCGTCAATGTATAGGTGATTTCATCTCCGGGTTGCGCTTCAAGGCCAAGAATATCCTTACTATCATATTTCTGCAGTTCGGCAACTTTTCCGGATGTATTATTAACCGCTTTCTTATTTTTCACGATATTCGCCACGACTGGCACAATCTTAACAGTGGCAGTATCCTCTATGCTCTCATTGTCAAAAATTACAATTGCCTTATTTACAGCTAAGGTAATTTCACTAACAACCGCAACTACTTTCGCTTTGAAAGTGAATGTGTGCACAATTCCTGGATCAATCACATCACCAAATGGCCTACCAGAAGTAAATAATTGCGCAACTTCATCACTCGGAAGCAGAACAGGATTACTGTTTGTGGCAACATGCTCAACCGAACCATCTAACAGCTCAAGCTCTTCCGGCAATACATCTTTTAGTACGGCATCATCAATCACAACATTACCATTATTGACAACATCGATCTTGAATTCCACAACCTCATCCTTCACGGCCGTGGTTAAATCAACAAAACTTGACTCACCCTTGCTGACATTTCTGACAGTTTTATCAATCGTTAGTGTTGGTACTGCAAGCGGAATTGTCTTAAACTTAAAAGCCACAAAACCGGCGAACGGCCAACAACCCTGAATATCGCCAATACTTATTCCGGTTTTATCGATCGAGTCTCCAGTCTGCCCACCTGGCAATGGAGTAGCCAAAACAGCGTCGCCATCCTGATTGACATTTGGGAACCACTGAACCGATCCTGGAACCAATTCAAGTGCAGCATCCTGATTCAATACTACCGTCAATCCTGGCCGACCAATAGTCTCGCCATCCACTATCGTTGAAGTCACGGCTTGGGTATTGTCGGCATCAATCGTCGCTGTCAATACTGCCGTATTATCAATTGTACGCTCAGGGATATTTACATGGATTGTAGTATTGAGCGCTACTGTGTCTGCTTCGCCATTATGGTAATATATCACACCCTGAAAAATGTCTCCGGCTTCACCTGTTACCGGGTCCTTTAGTACGGCTTCCTGCTCGGTAACATTCTTGCCGCGAAGCAACTCGTAATCACCGTCCAGAAAGTTGAACCTCGGCTCGGCAGCATACGTGCCAACTCCAGGAAATACGGCAAGCGAAAGCACAGCGGCAAGCAGCGAAAATCCCAGAATCCTTCGCAACCTTGTTTTTAGATAATCTTTGAAATCCATTTTTTCCTCGTTAGCTAAATATTCAACCTTTAGGCTTAGTTAATTACCTTTGGTATTGGCGGAGCTGAAGCATCAACAGTGGCTAGGGCAGTATCAGAAATTTGGGTTACCCCATCAGCTCTTGCATATGCAGTATTTAGCAACTGATAATTTCCAGCTGGTGGGCAACCATACACAAATCCTTCTAGTCTAATTACCCCCTGACCACCGGCAGCAATTGTGCCAATCAACAATCCGGATTCTGAAATAATCTGGTCAGAAGCCTTCACACCATCAACCGTTGTCGATCCTGGAACATAGCTAACAAATTGTGGTAGCACATCCCGGACATAAACATTATTTACAGGAACATTACCGGTATTTTTCACTACAATCTGATATGTAATCTTATCGAGCATTTTAACCGTAGTAGTCTCAACAACACCGGTAGAAGTTACGATCTTTTTGTCGATCAGTAATCCGATGTTAACCTGCACATACACCTTCGCGTCATCGCGATCCTGCTCAACGCCATTTAAATAAACTGCAGCTACATTAACCAGCACCCAGTTCTGTGTTAGATTGGGGCTAATTTTTACTTTATATGTAACATACGTCACACCAGGTCCGGCTGGCGCCATATCGGGGATACTAATTCCGGTCGTTCCAATCGTATCCGGCACAGTAACGCCATTTGGATTAGCGTTGTTCCAAAGCTTTACGGAACCAGAAACCAGCGCTGTATTAGTCGGGAGCCTATCAATAACGGTTACGTTTTTTGCAGTCAAATTGCCTTCATTTCGAAGTGCCAATTTATACACGACTTCCTCACCAGGCACAGCATTTACTGACTCTTGCCAGTCTTCGTTATGTGGCTTTGCAACATGTTTATCGATCACAACATTTGCCTTGCCCATAATATCGGCCAGGAAGGTAACATAACCGGAATACGGCCAACAACCCTGAATATCACCAATATTTACACCCTCATTAGCTATTCCATCAGGCAGCGCCCGCACAACCTGGCTTCCGGTGTCATAAGTAAATAACTTAGTCGAACCTGGCACATACTCAATCCGTCCGTTGGTGGGCAAATTGATGGTTGCACCGCTATTTCCGATTATCTGACCATTCACAACCGTATCTTTGATCGGCTGGGTTTCTCGAGACCACAACCAGCTGATAGCTTTAATTTGATTGGTTTCAAAGGTTGGTAAATCAACCCTTAGCGTAGTATCGTGAGCTTCTGTATTTGGTACTCCATTATGGAAATAAAATAGAAATGCCACTCTATCGCCGACTTCTGCAGCAATAGGATCACCCCACTGAGAACCGGTGGTAGTCTTAGCGACCCGAAGCATTTCTTCATCACCATTATTGGAGCCACCCGGATCCGGACCT
>JAKJEK010000073.1 GCA_022705465.1 Patescibacteria group bacterium
TTAGCTTGATCCGGTTCTGCAGGCCGCAAATCTTGTGATGGCATTGCTGCAACCGGACCGGCAAAATGCTCCAGCATTGCCGCATCACTATCGATGCCATGTTCATCAACCAACTTTTCGAGCTTACCGTCATCCTGAACCAGTACCAAAGGCGTTGGTTCATATTCATCTTCTTTATTGCTTGGATTGTAGTGTGGCGCCTCTGTGTCTAACAAAGGCTCAAACTTAGCAACTTCAGAAACAGCATCTTTTTTTAAATCAAACTGAGTTGCCACCTCGTCTGATCCGTGCGCTTTACCGTTAATCTCAGCCCCCACAGGTACCGGATTCGAGCCCACACTACCATTTCCCTCTGTCTGCACTTCGGCAACAGGAATATTGGTGGGCAGCTTATCTATCGATCCAGCACCCTGGTCAACCTGTTCTGGCTGAACGCCTTCCACATCTCCAGCCAACTTAGCTGTCAGATCTATCGCCCGGTTATCCAACCTCATCATTTCCAGCGGTGTCTTTTCTTTTATCGCACCATCAGTGTCGAGAAGCCTTTCTTCCGGCGCTTCTTCTTGTGTCAAACCATCATCGACAACAACCTCTTGGCCACCATCTTCTTCAACATCATTGACCGCTTCCATTAAATCAACCGGCTCTGCTACCAACTCAGCACCTGATTGATTAAATTTAATAATCTGCTGGATCTCCGGCATATGTCGAAATGCTGACTGGCGCAACTTCTCTGTAAGATCTCTCCATTGCGACTCACCAAGCGGTGTTTTAATATAAGTAGTTAGCTCTTTTTCATTCTGAATATAGATCATCAATTGCCTAAACATTGCGGTAGCCTGCCGCTGCTCCGACCGCAGCAATCTGCCCCCGGCGATGCTTCGAGCCAGCATGCCTTGCAACCCCGCCAACAACCCCGGCAATCCTGCCTCCGGCGCAACAACAATCTTCTCTTTTTCAGGTATGGTAGGAGCTACGTCCGCAACCTCTGTTGCAGCAGGCACAGCTCCTGATTGGTTTGCTTTAGCGTCTACCGCCACCGGTTCTGGCACTGTCAAACCAGCACCCTCCTTGTGACTTGCTGGTACCACCTCTTGCACTACTCCCGTATCAATTTTTTTGTCTGTTATTGCCGTCGCTTCTGCTTTTATCGCACCCTCTTCTACTGCATCATTGCCATTTATTTCCACATCCGTCTCGACTAATCGGTCTTGTCTATCATTATTTATAATTGCTGCATCAACGACATCTTCCATCATTGATATATGAGGCGGAGCCTCAAGCTGTATATCGTCTGGCCGAACAAATTGCGCGGCATTCTCATCAGTTCTTGCGTGGCTATTGTCCGCTAGAAACTTCATCCACTTTTCACCATGATCCGTTGCTCTGGTCGCTTCAATTCCTGGCTTGACAACACCCGCGGCTTTTTTATCCACAGTGCCCCCGGCTTCTGGTTTGTCAACAGCCGCTTCTATAATTTCGGTTTTTTGTTCACCCTCAACATCAAAATCGCCCAACATTCTTTTGCTGAGCTCTTCTTTTATTGCTTTCCAATGTGCCATTTTATCTTGTTGGCCTGGTTGCATTCCCCTGTGCAGAGAATCCTCCGATAGACTCGGCATACATCCCCTCCATTACGTTCTCTATATTGAAGTATATGCCCAATTTGATATATTGTAAATAACATACACATCTTTGTTCTAGGAGGGACAATGAACGATAACCCCTTTTCCGAATCGATAAAAACCATCATAGAAAGTGATATTTTTGAGTATCTGGAACTTGGCGCCCTGTCAGACGAAGAAAAAACAAACATGATGGAAAACCTTATCATGGCCTTGCGCAGCCGCATCATGCTTAAGATTGCCGATTTGCTTGAATGGCAAAATCCAACCCTACTGGAAGAGTTCAAGGCCCTGTTAAACTCGGACGAAGCCATTGAAGAAGACATCCATCAATTTCTCACCAGCAACAAGATCAATATTGACGCCATAACAGCCGAAGAAGCAATTATTTTGAAAGCTGAAGTTATGGGACTAAAACGCAACAGTACTAGGAGGTAGGATGTGTCCATCGGCCCCAAACGACAATTCCACCACTCTCAACACCACGCCAGACTCCCCTACTATTGTTAACTCCCCTACTCCACCAACCGATAATCGACCCATGCCAGGCGAACACTCATTTCGGATTCCAACCGAACCACCCGACGAATCTGATTTAGAGCGAAACTACAAGCAAGAGACTCTTGAATTTATCAACAACCTTTCCCGTCGCGAACAGGAACGGGCCATTGAGCGTTATGGTGGTTTACGACCATTTAGTATGCTGTCTCGGGCATTAAAATCGCTCAAGCTCGAAAGCGCATCCAAGTCGGTTGACAAAGCCGGAAGTTCTATTGGCAAAGCAATTGGCAAGGCAAGAGCTTGGTTTGACCGGGTTGGCGAACGGTCTACCTCCGAAAATGAAGAGTTAACAATCGATGAAAACCTGCAACGTGCCGGCATTTACTCTAAAAATCCTTGGTGGAAACAAGCAGCAAAAATTGGTGCCAAAGTAATTGGTGGTTTTGGCGTTGCTGGCGCTATGGTAATGACTGGCGGAGCCGGTGCTTTGACTGGATTGCTCTGGGCTGGAGGTTTAAAAGAAGGCTATGATGGCATACTGCAAACCGCCGAACACGTCGGATGGGGCCGCCGCCGTACTGCCACCGAGCTGGAACGCCAAGCTTTTGTCAGCGAAAAAATTGACCATCTAAAAAGCCGTGTGCTGGACGAATCCAACCCCATTACCGAAGCCGAGTACCAGCAGCTTATTACCGATATAATTCAAACCGAAAACGACTTAATCGCCCAACAAGAGAAAAACGCCCTTGGTGAACAAAAGGGACGGAAAATCCGCTCGATTACCACTAGCGCTCTAACTATCGGTACTGGATTATTTGCCGGTGTTCCGCTTGGATCAGCCAATCTTGATCAAGACAACACCAATCTTGCCACAGCTGCCCGGGATGTTTTCAATCGTCCCACACTTCCAGTGATGGATGATTCGCACCGTTTATTCTGGAGTGCACTCAACGGTGAACAGTTTGCCTATGGCCACTCCAATCTTCTTGAAGCTATCCGCGATACGCTCAACGGATCCACTCCCCTATCAGAAGAACATAGCTACCTTAAAGATTTGATATCAGCCACTAATGACCATGCGCTCGGCCCTTTTAAACTTACCGAACTAAACGCCTACGGCCAAACTACCCACGAACTTGGACGCGCGTTGCCGTTGCCCGCCTGGCTGAATATGGGGGCCGCTGGCGCATACGCGCTATTAGAGCCAATTCGTCACTTCTTTAGAAATCCAGACTTTAAAAACCCCGCAGACACCCCACAAGATAAAGAACCCAAACCCCGCCAGATTCAAAACCTACCAGATGCCCCATCCCCCGAACCAGCCGGGAAAGTAGAAAAAACCGAAACCAAAACACCTATCACGGATCCAGAAAAAGAACGGGAAGCAATAACGGCTTACCTCACCAAAGAACCGAAGGAGTATCGTCAGGAAATCGCTGATGCCGCACTCTCTTTCGGCGCTATGCCCGCCGAATGCCGGGTTGGGATTCTTATTCCCGTTAGCCTAAATGAAAAGGGTCACATTTATCAAACACTTGAGCAATATGCCAAACAAAAAGATATTGATGGTAAACCGATAAATTCAAAGCTTTATGAAATCTGTCTCGACCTTAGAGCAGAACCCGGTAAAGATAACGAATTACAAACAGTAGTTCAGGAAATAGACCGCTTTAAACGCGATCATCCCGATGTTCTCGTCAACTATATTAGTCAGGCTCTACGTTCTACTGGCTCTATTCGCAAAAAATTGGCCGATGTGCTTGTAGCCAGAAGCATCGCCCGTCCTACACAAGACAAACCTTTCTATCTTGTTAGCAATGATACCGACACTACCGAACTAAGCGAGAAATATTTGACAACTATCATCGATCATTTCGATTCTCATCCCGAAGTTCAAGTCGCCACCGGCAGAAACGAATTTGGCAATCAGAATATCCCCTATCTCTTTGCCGCTCGTCGTCTTTGGCAAATTGCCGAACGCCTGCAAACCAGTCCGCGCTACTATGACCGTCCAATTGAAGGAATCGACGATACTCCTACCGACCTAGACAACACCGATTTAGTTCGTTTTACTTTTGGCAACAACCAATTCATTCGTTCAAGCGCTTATGCCATTGCTGGTGGCTACAGTGAAAACCGGCAAGCAACCGAAGACCTTTATCTCTCCGAGGGCATTGCTCATCATTTTGGTAGAGATGCGATTGGTTATATACCAAGAAACGCGGCTGTCGTTACCGATACTAGTCACGATTTGGATTTGGCCAACAAAGGCCTTCCGCTCACTCGCGCTTTTGGCTCTCTAGTACAGACCGGCGCATACACTCCCGATAACTCTGTCAGCAGAAACGTTGAAAATCTGGATATTGATAACCCCGATTTTCTCCAGCAGCTCAGCTTTGACGCCTCTGCAGTTTTCGCCACTATCCAGCATCGCTTTTTCTTCCGCGAACTGTTCAATTTACCTGAGTACAATAAATTAATAAATGAAGAAAAAACTGCTGCAACCAAACAACGCTTATCTGAAATTATTAATTCAGAATGGACCAACAAGCAAGGCATTGGCGAACTGGCCAGAAGACGCACAGAAAAGCTGTTCGAAAAAGCAATGCTGTTCTGGGGGGCCTATTCCAAACCTAAAGACGCGGCCACAGGTGAAGAGAAGTTTGAACGCGGTTATAAAGTTACCTACGATAACGATTTCAATCCGACCGTTGAAATTACCAACGCTGATAAACTGAAAGAGGGTTTGAAGAAGTACAAGTACGACCAGACTTTTCGCCAGAATATGCGTAAAGCACTTGGTCTTTAGCCAATATGTTAACTCATTAACGAAAATGTCCCACACCAGTTGGTGTGGGACATGTTTTGTAGCCGTAGGCTTTAGCTACGAACGACTACTCGTTCGCGTGCCGGACGACCACCATCTTCATCATCAGCGTCAGCTGTGGCCTCAGCACGGGCTTCAGCCCGTCCGCCGCGGTTAGCCAGCGCCAGTAACAGCGCGATGACCGCGACGACGAAAGCGATGAATGCCGCAAGCAGCGCCAGGTTGGCACGCCGCATCGCTCTCGCCACCGGACCCGAGGCATCCTCGAGTACATC
>JAKJEK010000074.1 GCA_022705465.1 Patescibacteria group bacterium
CGGGTTTGTGAAATATCGATCGCCTTGCCAGAATTGGCTAAGCGGGCCGATTTTCTCCTCCCGACCCGGTAAAGATTGGTCGTCTACATTCATGAGATCGACCACGCCATCAGAGCCAATCAGAAAACTATCCAATTGGTCTGCGGGCAAAGACTTTTCGATCTTGAACTTAAGGGCATCGGGATCGGATCTGGTTAGCGAAGTGTCAACCAAACCGTACGCCAGGTACGGCGGCTCATTGTTTGGGTACGGTCCCAAAACAATTGCCTCATCGTTGACGACAATCACCCCGTCACCGATCGACACGAACGAACAGAACTGCGGCGTAATCACCGCTCCAACAACTGTAAACAGGAAATAGTCGTTGACCACTCCCGACAAGCTGTCAGAAAGCCTGTTCGCCAACACCCTAAGTTCGGCCAGCGTGTCCTGACGCACCCTTTCCCAGAAATTTGAAGTCAGCTCTTCCTCGCTTCCACCAGTTTGGCGGCGTTGAAGTTGAGTGATGACATTCCTGGTCAGAAGTTCTGCACCGAGCTTGGCGCCAACTTCACTGTGCTTACCCGATCCGCAGCCATCACAGACGATAGCTATAACCGATCCGGACATAACCCGAAAAATGTAGGCATCCTGGTTATTGCGTCCGTCACGGCGATGGTCCTTGCCGATCACACTTCCGGCAGCAACCTCGAATTCACCGACCATGACACGCCCCCTTCCTTCGAGTAGAGTCTTGCTGCAAACGATTTAACTTTTAATGTACTAGAGCCTCTTTCGATAGCTCTCGGCTCTCCGGCGTATCGATCAGCCGGAAGGCAAGAGCCAAAGGTAGAATTATATTGTATTTATTACACTATTATTGGTGGAAAAAAATATGAAATTTCAGTTTTAGTATATTGTATTGTCTACACTATTTACCGGGCAAAAAAATGTGTTATGTTATTTCGACTAAAGAAAGCTGTCTCTTCTTAAATCGATAGGTTTGCGCCGGTCTGTGTACTCCTCTCACCACCTTTTTACCGGTGGGTTCAACTAAATTTAATGATAGGATTTTCTTGCGAAAATTACGCTTATCAAACGGTCGATTGAGAATAATTTCATATATCCGTTGCAAGTCAGTCAGTGTGAATTCCTCTTCTAATAGTGAGTATGCAACGCTGGTATATTCTAACTTCCACCTCAACCGCTTGATGGCATAATCGATAACTTGACGGTGATCGAAGGCTAATTCGGGAAGATCATTGACTGGAAACCACTTGGCCTCAGTGACATCAGTAGCAGCTGACAACACACCAACCTTGCCCGAAGGCACCAGTGCATAGTAGGCTACCGAAATTACTCGTCCCCTTGGATCACGTTCCGGCTCTCCAAAGGTGTAGAGCTGCTCAAGATAAATATCAGTTACTCCAGTTTCCTCAGCAAGCTCCCTGATTGCCGTTTCTTCAAGGGATTCGTTCTCCCTGACAAAGCCACCGGGAATTGCCCACTTGCCCAGAAAGGGCTCGATACCCCGCTTAATCAGCAAGATGCGAAGCTTCTCATTAATAATGGTGAAGATTAAGACATCAACAGCCACAGCAGGACGGTAATAGCTATGCTCCTCTGCGCCGTTATCTTTGGTTGTTGGTTCTTTGTCTGGTTTCATTATTGTTGGCTACTTAAGTGTCTTTCATACACAATTTATCAAATGTTGGTAATTTGTCAATAGTGTAATATATACATTATATTCCTGCCCCTATTTTATTAGTACTGTATTCTTATTTTTATGATAATTCGTCGGTTGCATTCCTGGGCTTAGTTGGTGCGCAACCCGAGAATGTAAAAGCGTATGCACGGAAAGATCCTCTCTTGGCCCGAACCGCCATAATCCCCTGCACTGGTTCGTCGGATTTAACCAGATTATACATTGCCGGTTCGTGAACGTTAACTGTCGCAATGTCGGCAAGATCCGTTCCCCGATAATTGTCCGGCAAAGCGGAGCCGTTCAAGGTCACTTCCACTTCTGCGCTCTGCTCTGGTGACTCAATCACCAAGTTAACCTCAGTAGCGTGAAATTGCAGAAACATTGTGGCGCCAACCCCTTTTGACTCAATATAATCAGGTTTAGCTAAGAACAGGCCGTCGAGAGCAATGGTGTCCCCACCGATAACGGCTGGCGCTTCATAAGACGCGACATGTTCATAGTGATATCCCTCATAATTAGCAATTCTGCCCCGCAAATAACCGCAATATATTTCAGGGGTAGGCTTAAAACACACAAGATTGTGAGCGTGCGCCTCCTCCTCAAGTGGCGGGAGTGTGAGCCAGGGGCCTTGCTTATGAATTAATTCCTGAATCCTTTGCTCGGTTTCGCGATAAGAACCTTCGCCAAAGTGGGTGTAGACAATATTACCCTCCGGATCAACAAGATATTTAGACGGCCAATACCGATTAGCAAAGTTATCCCAGTTGACGTGATCATTATCTAGAACAACAGGCCAGGTTACTCCAAGATTCTGGATTGCCCGAGCAACATTGGCCGGGTCTTTCTCAAACTCAAACTCCGGCGAATGAATACCAATAACCAGGAAACCAAAATCGCGATATTTGTCCCACCATCTTTTGATGTGAGGAAGAGTTCTAATACAGTTTACACACGAATAGGTCCAAAAATCGATTAGTACAATCTTGCCCCGCAGATCTTCCGGTTTCAGCGGGTCAGAGTTAAACCACGTATCTCCAGTTATTATTGGTTGCCTCACCATGACACCATTATTATATCACGCCGCCCAAATGCCAGATTTAGCTAGTTTTTTTCACGAAGCAGGCCCGACACACCGGCACGTACTCGTAAGTACCATCATCAGGCAGACAAGCCGGGGCGCCATCAAGAAGCGCTGCTTTGTGGTGTAAGACCTGGGTGTATCGAGCATCAGGCGTGCGGCACACCTCACAAACTGCGCGCCGATACCGAACCTCAGTTGGCCCTAATTCAAATAGCCTCTTGATGACTGGAAACATCTGGCCACGGTAGTCCAGATCTAAACCCGAAACAACAACCCGAACACCATTTCGCAATAATTTATCAATCCATGTGACATCGGACTCACTGAACATGTGAATCTCATCTATTCCTACTATTTTGTACTTATCAGGATCGATATGAGATAAACTCCCGACCTTGTTAGCGCTTAATTCCAAACCATTTCTTGACCAAATATGAGCGTCGCGGACGTTACGAGATGACTGGAATAACGTATGGGGAATACCGGTGTATTTTAGGGGTGCAAAATAGCTAATTAAATCGAAAGATTTCCCGCTTTTCATCGGACCTAGAATTAGTATAAGTTCCATTTATCGTTAACAAGTTAATATTATTCCCGGTTTTGGATTTTTGATTGCGCAATTACCTCTTCAACACGTTCCACCAAATCTCTGGGCATGAGGTCAATTTTGACCAGGTAGTCGTTGGCCTTGGCTTTAATTCTGGCGATGTGCTCGTCGTCTTGCAGTAGCGCTGTAAGGACAATTACCGGTGTATCTTTGGTTTGAGGGTCGTTTCTGATTTGATCCAATACCTTATCACCCGGAATGCCCGGCAGCATTATATCCAGAAGAATAATGTCTGGTTCATATTGTTTGATCGCATCAACCGCGCCCTCGCCACGCCACAGCTGTTTAACCTCATAACCAGAATACTCAAACCTTTCCTTGTAGAGGTCTGAATAATTGCGATCATCGTCAATAAAGAGGATTTTTTGCATAGCCGGCCTATTACGAAAGTATAATCATCGCTAAAGATAATTATACGCCGTTGTCAAGTTCAATAGAACGGCAGGGTGATACTGCCCACACTGCCTATTCATTTTTTATGTTCTGTCGTTGGTTTTCCTAATAATTTTCCAGTTCGGCACAAGTGATTAGCAAGGATAATTTAATATTCAAGGTTGCACCCCCGGATACGGCAACGGAGGTAAAAACGGATCGATCACATCAAAACATATAAGTGCTCCGGTGAATATACTCTCGTGCAGAGAACGACCATTGTTTGCCATGCCAGACCTTTGTTATTGGATAAATTTAAGATGATGAAGTTATCTACCAACTCGGAGGCGAAGTCGCATTCACCATTGGGCTCAAGTCTAGGAGCGCCGACCAAACCGCGCCCAAACATGCCGGAGAAGTTTGGTTAACTTTGGAACGCGATGAAATGGTCTTTTACCGGCAGTTTCGACTTGGCGCTCAGCGCGCTTGACGTTTTTTTCGCTGTCGCGGTTTTTGGGCATATCTGAGTTCCCGACTTATACATCCCCTCAACCATCCCTCCTAAATAGTAAGTATAGCACACACAATTATTTGCGAAAAGCACAAGGGGATCTCACTTACCTTGACTTCTTCATGCGCAAGTAAAAATACATGAGTATCAACAAAATGGAGAAACCTAGTAAGTATCCCGCAATCACATCGGTCAACCAATGCACCCCCAGATAAAGCCGTGAAAAGGAAACGGTCGCAATCATAAGCACAGAAATTACTATGATCGTCGTACGAAGCCATCTGGGAAGACGGTCGGTGTAGGCCATAGTAAAAATTAAATAACCAAAAAAAGTTGTATAGAATACAACGTGTCCGCTAGGAAAACTTGGGCTGAGCTGATAGTCAAATATACTTACAAACTCAGTGGTTGGGCGAGGACGATTGATAAGATACTTGATCAGGGTGTTGATGGCAGGCGCAGTTAAGGTGAGCATGCAAAACAGGTTTTCCAAATAGTAACGGGCGCGCCAGAATAGAAAGGAGACAATAAGAACCAACCATACTGCAACCATTGGAATACCCCAAAAACTGATTGCCCGTGCGGCATAGATAGCAAAAGCTCTTGCCAATGGCGCATCAAACCCTTCCTGCAAACCTTGTGATATGCCTACATCAATTGTCAGTACCGGGTAACGGTAAACCACGGCAGACAACAAAATGACTGCCAATGTAAAGGCAATCAATAAATAAGAGGTGTACTTTTGCAACAACCGTTCAGTCATATTGTCCGGCGGTTTCCTACATTAATTCAGGGCTAAGGCTATTACAATTATTATACATACTTAAACAAGCTTTAGCCAGAATACAAGCAAATTAGATACTTAACCCGAGCCCCCTTTATCCCCGCTACTCCTCTTCTTCCTCCTCTTCCTCTTCGCCTCCGACGATCTCGAGCTT
>JAKJEK010000075.1 GCA_022705465.1 Patescibacteria group bacterium
AGGGTAGTGTCAATACCGGTTGGCTTGGTGCCAATACCAATAATGCTGGCGTTGGTACCTGGAGCACAGCTGGCGTTGGCAAGTGGGGTCCTGTACCACACGACACCACATCTGCAGCGACTCCAGTTACCGTTATGTCATCGATAGCTCCAGACAATGGCGCATCTGCCACTCGGGTGACGTTCGCTCTCGAAGTCAATGTTTACCAGCCATCAGATTCGTACGAAGGTATCCTCGTTTACAACTGCGTACCCAAGTATTAATCACCTCTGAAACGACTTCAAAAAGAGCCCCTTCGGGGGCTCTTTTGGTTTATGTGATTGCTGCCCGAGAACCTTCCCTACTACTGTCCGAGTGAATCTGAGAACTAACTGCATCGATACCATACCTTCTTGACCCCAAAGCTCGAAGAATAGTTGGATTATCGCTCGAGTCCTGCGATGACCCTGTAGGTATACGAAGTGACCCTGTGGGCGACCCCGATTTATCGGGGAATCGAGAACTATTAAGGAGTATTTTATGATCGCAAACGATTGAATTCTTTGTGTGCTGCACAGTGTAATTCCAGTTGGAATATAGTAAATAAGAATAAACAATGGTTGTGCCATTAGTGCCAAATGGACTATAATGATAATATGAATAGTCGCGCACGAAACACAAAAATATTCGTACTCCTCTTAATATTAGGACCAGTATTGCTGGCGCACAATGACACAAAGGCCGCCAGTTTTAGCAGTTCTTCAGTAACACTTTCAAACACCGCGCCAATCACATCGTCCTCACACACCATTAACTTTACATTAGCCACAGAACACGAACCCATAAAAGAGATCCACATCCAATACGGTAAGACTCAGGTAGACCTGACAAAACCAACATCTCTCAGTTTGGATCAAGCTAGTCTAAACAGCGTTTCCGGTCTCAATGGTTCACTATGGACGTTGGACACCACATCTAAATATGATGGTCTTCTAAAACTTGTTTCAGACAATGGAGAAACCAAAGCCGTCTCTACAGAGATATCGGTAGTACTGGACAACGTAACGAACGCAGAGATAGGCGAATGCAGTCTAACAGGCCAAATGTATGACACTTGCTATGTTCGCGTAATTACCTACACAGAAATTGAAGACGAAAACCAGCAGCTAATATTAACCGCAGTCGATTCTGGAACCATCTCGTATCAGATACAGGATGTTCCCTCACTTACTTTCACTGTCGAGGGTGTTGATGCCAGTACTCTCACAAACGGCATTACCACCACCGTGGCGACAAACTATAACACCTTACCATTTGGCAAGTTAAAACTAGGCGAACCGGCCTATGCTGCCCATAAGCTCACTGTGGCAACTACAGCTGCAAATGGCTACAAAGTTCAGGTCTACCTGGATGGCTATCTTGAGGGCACACGTCCTTTAAATAAAATCGATCCATTTGCCGCCCTTAATGTCTCCTGGTCAACCCCTCAAGTATGGTCGTCACCGGATAGCAGTGAGATCAACTCCGATAGTGGTTGGATTGGCGCAAATACAAGCGACACCAGAGTTCAAGGTTGGCTTAACGGCGCAGGCAAGTTCGGCCCCATTAGTTCCACTAAGCACAGTGTCATGGAATCGGCTACCAAAGATTATGGAACAACGGCCTATGTCACCTATGCTATCGAAGTTAACGAGTACCAACCAGTAGATTTCTATACAGGTGTGATGGTGTATGAAATAACGCCGACCTACTAATATCACATGTATGAAAAAATCATATTAATTAACCTGGGATAGCGTGCTAAAGATATTATCATTCAAGCCCTGAACGCAATACCTTGCCATTCGGGCCCCAAAGTGACCCTGCGGGCGACCCCGATTCATCGGAGAATCGAGAACCTTCAATGCCCCAGACTTCTCGACAAGCTCGACGAATAATGCGTCGCTACACGATTGATCGTTGCTTATTGTTCGAGTATACGAAGTGACCCTGTGGATAGACAGAGTGAGTCGAGAACCGCGCTATGTTCCCAACAACACCAGTAAATAAAAATACCATGAACATCACATGGTATTTTTTCAACATCACCGCATGCTCATTTTACTGTGTCTTTAACTGGTTTGCGGACTGGGACTTTTAGTAAACTCGATAGATTTCAACATTTGCTCGACGCGCTTTGCATCGTTTTCATCTTCGGCTGGCACAAAAGTCTTATACCAAATCTTAAATATTGATGAATCGATTTTCACAAGATACATGTTGCCGCGGACGGACATGTATTCATTCTGAACCAGATGGATTGCCGGTAAATGTTTAAACTGTGACGGATTTTCGACTTTGTAGCCAATTTCACTCTTAAATTCTGAAATATAATCATCTAGCGTTTTTTCTCCTACCTCAACCTTTTCGATTTTAAGCAGGTACCCGTACTTGCGTAAAAACCAAATACTGTTACTGTCCATCGGTCTGTGCTTATTACTGGTGTTGTGGGGATAATCGAGTTTAATGCCAAAGTCGGGGTCGTCATAGGTATTCCAAACCGTCTCCTCAAAAGGCGCATCCGTAAACGCCTCGCGATAACGTTCAGACATATCCTCTGTGGCTATGCCAGTTGCCGCAACCGGTTGACCGCCGCTTGCCGGCTTTAGATATATCTCTTCCGCCTGGTTTATATAGACCTCTCTTAGTTTCTCGGCATTGGCAACCTGGTAGGCCACTCCGCCAATTAACACAATCACCACTGCCGCTGATGCTTTAACAACTAGTCCACCGATACCCTTCCCATGTTTAACCTTGCCTAAAGCATCATCAACATCTTTAACCTTCACCGCTTCAGGAATTTGAACAATCTTAGCCTTTTTGTTGACTTTAAATGGCCAAAACGACTTCCTCTTTTCCTCTGCCATAACTGGCTCTTTGCTGGTCTCTGGTACAGACCCTACAATTGACGTGTCTTGGCTGGCTTTTTTGCCTCCCCAAAAATGTTTCTTGTACTCCTCTTTCTTTTCTGGTTCTGGTGTTGCGGCGACTTCTTTGGTTTCACTTTTGATTGACTTCTGTATCTTATCTGCTTCTTCGATTGAGCGGACTTTTTCGGGTACAACGGGTTTGTTTACTGTCTGGGCAGGTTCGGTTTTGGCTGGTTCGTCGTTAAGGATAATACCTCGCTCGAGGTAGTCAAGTTCCTCATTTATTTTGAGGTAGTCGCTAAAATCATTATCAACCAAATCGGCAGGAGTTTGTTCCTCCTCGGATGCTACCGGTTTAAATTCGATAATGTCATCAGTAGCTGAGAGCGCTTTTGCTTGATTATTACCAGTCCCCGTGTCGCCACGTTCGGCCGCTTTTATTGCTTCTTCGGTTTTCTCTACGGAGAATTGTTGAACATTTTTAGTATTAGCAGACACTTCCTGTATTTGCTCCGTAGCTGGTTTAGCTGCCATTGCGTGATCGGCTTCCTCTAGTAGCTTTAGCGAATCTACCACTTTCATCTGGAATTGCTCCACGCTCTTGCCCAAGTCATCCTTTAGCGAGGAGATAACCCGCTTAAGCGAAGCGATTTCGCCATGGTAATCGCTCAAATCGTTTTTTAAGCGAATGTTTTCTTCTTGCAAACGCAACAAAGTTTCATGCTCTTGCTCTTTTGCTGCTTGCGCCATAATCAGCTGCTTTTCGTCTTCCAGCCGGCGTTTCAGTACTTGAAGTTCAACCAAAGTGTTTTGCGCTTTTTCTAATTCGTTTTCAATGGAAGCAATCTGGCTTTGAGTATTAGAAAACAAACCCTGGCTGCTCCGGGCTGCATTTTGTTGCAGATCTTTTGTGGTAGAAGTCCCCTCGACTTTTTCGTTATTCATTCTGCTTTTATTTTAAATGCTCTAAACACAGGTTGTAAAGAGAGTATCTACACAAACAGCAACAACTAACAAATAGCTTTCGCAGTATCAGCATATCGCCTTAATTGATGCTGTTGCGTTGCGAGTTATCCACAACCCTCCGATAGTAAATTGGTTCAATAATAAATATAACACCTAAACGGCAAAAGCGCTACAACCTCAAATTGCCTTTGTGGTAAAATGCTTTGTTAATTCGACCCGAAACCGGCGAGTCTTGTTAAGAAATAGTGTTACTTGGTCCGCCATTCATTTAGCTCGGTAATTTTTCGATCCCCGAAAGGAACCCTTTGGGTTGGGGGTTGGGTCGAGAAGCCCTTGTCTACTTACTCTTAGAGCTTATCGAGAAGTCTTAATTCGCCACGCCTATCTGCGGCACTCCTAGAAATGACCCTCACTCTCATAACTTGACCTATTTGCTAAAACCTGAAGGGAAGTTTAGGTATTGGGTATACATGCAAATTATGTGGATAACCTAAAAAAATTATCCACAGCTTGAAAATAATAAGAAAATGGAGTAACTTCTAATACCCTTGTTTTTGCTAGTCCTACAAGAACAATTTATTTGCCATTTATTGAGTATGGATAATCTAAAACCGTTTTGACCGCCTGAGCTAATTAAGGTAAAATTAATAGCAAGTAACGGTGGGGCAATAGCGCGATCATGAAATTTTTTAAATTACGAGCGTTGTTTGGATTACATACGAAAACAACGTTTGTAAAGCGCAGGCAAGCCTTGCCCATTTTAGCGTTTGCGATATCTCTAATATCAGCCATATTTAGCTATAGCAATCCCGAAAAAACATCTGCTGCTATTCTCAAACAAATTAACTACCAAGGCCGGCTTACCAATCTTTCCGGTGAAGCTGTCACGGACGGCAGCTACGATATTGTCTTTAAGCTTTACGATGTTCCCACAGACGGTACCCCGCTTTGGACCGGCAATTACACTTCGGCCAATGGCAATCCAATTCAAACAGTCAACGGCGTCTTCTCAGTATTGCTTGGGGGCGGTACTGGTAACAGCATGGATAGCATCGATTTTAGTTCAAACACCTATTACCTTGGCGTAAAAGTGGGGAGTGATTCGGAAATGACACCAAGGAAGCGTCTCTCTGCCGTTCCTCAGGCCTTCAATGCCAACAGCTTAATTGGTGATGGCAAGATAAATATCACCGGTGCTCCATCTGGCACCAGTGTTAATAGTGGTACCGTATTCATTAATCCTGGATCAGCTGCCGCCAATAACACCCTTATGGGTGTAGCCGTGGGTGGTGTCGAAAAACTAAAAC
>JAKJEK010000076.1 GCA_022705465.1 Patescibacteria group bacterium
AATTATTGTCTCTCATATTCTAGGAATGGATCTGAAATTCGTGCCCGTCCCGCCGCCACATCACCCACCCCGACATAAAGTATAGCCGTTCCATCTTCCATTCTAATTAGCCCACCGCTGAATATCACTTTGCCCAATTCCGGTTTTTTGGGAACGAGGTAGGGGAAGTCATCAGCTGTTGTTAATAGTTTTATGGGCGATGCTTGCTTGGTGCGCGGATCAAACATAAACGCCATTGCAAAGTAATGCCGGACTCGCACTCCAGGCGATGCCTCCTCCTCGTAGGCAATGTGCCCCAACACCCCAATTTTCCCATTACTAAGCAAATGCAACTCATTCACGCCACCCCATTCATCTTCATAAAATTGTCCGGGTATTATCTCAGCTCTTGGTATCGCCTCCTGCAAATCATCCAACGAGGCAATCTCTATGTAGGCAACTTTGCCGCGCCCCGCCTCGCCGCCTTGCGGCCTGGTGAATACGGCAATCCGCCCATTATCTAACTCAATTAAACGAATATCCTTCATTCCATATGGACTTTCAGCAAACGGTGAAGGATCGTTCTTTAATTCAGTGATGCTGCGGCGATAACGATAAAATACTGTTTTCCATTTCAGAGAACCTGCGAACTGCGGATCTTTTTCGACGTGAACGCCACCGAACACATGATATCCTTGAACATTTGGAACATGAAATGGATCTTGCAACCTGAACACTGGACCATTCTTAACCGGCTTCCACACTCCGCCAGTCTCTTCAAACAGCATTACGCGCGATAATTCACTACCCCGCGGCTCTACCCGTCCAAGTAAATACTGCTTCCCGTCTTCAATAATTGGTTTGGTTGGGTTATACACCGTAATCTCAGCTGCAATAGTTTCATGCTTCTGCCCTTCAATCTCCTCAACAAAAGGCGCCGTAATAGCATGGATCTCCCCTTCAATATCAAACACCAGTAAATCACAAGATGGTCTCTCCCCCTTACTCCGCCGAACATGCAAATCGGCAAGCAGGTCAGTACATCTCGCTCTCGCTTTATCTAAA
The DNA here is from genome assembly GCA_022705465.1 of Patescibacteria group bacterium. GTDB lineage: Bacteria > Patescibacteriota > UBA1384 > XYA2-FULL-43-10 > 1-14-0-10-43-13 > JAKJEK01. The sequence goes on from JAKJEK010000076.1 coordinate 1,045, forward strand.
TTCATGTCCTCCTCGACACTCCAACAAATTAGTTCCAGCGCCTTATTATATAAATTTGTCGTAAAATGCACCAAAAAATAGCAGAAACTTTCCCGCTCCTGGCCTAATTATCGTAATTAGATCATTTAGCAATGCTATAGTACGCAAATAAAGAAATTACCACTACGATAAGCTGCATCCCTATTCCAGCTATCGCCCCCGGTTGCGCCAAATGAACTGAAACATGGAAACGATGGAAAGACAACCCAAGATTACCGTAAATAGGTTCATCGTTTCTAATTAACAAGTTCTCAATAATATCGGGGAAAATACCTCCTAGCGCTCCCCAGAAAAACAACTGGTGAGTTGTAAAGCTGAAACCAATTACAAAAAGTATTATTAACGCGGCTATAATCGCATCAAATATGATAAAAGCTATTTGACGTAAAGTAAAAACACCATCATCCGTCGTATCATAGTGCGGCAACCAATCCAACACAAAATGAAGCAAAAAAGCCCCAATAAATGCCGCTACTGGATTGCCGACCAGTTCACCTAGCACTCCACCGGAAATTGAATGAGCTGCAATTAACATTGTTGATCAAATAATTGGTTATTGTTTTTCAGTTAGCATCATACTCCGGACATGAACATCGCCGGCCGCATACTTATTGATCAAATTGCCAAAAAGGATCTCGCACTTCTATATACCCAACCTGCCGGTCACCAATACCAGTATAAAGATAGGCTCGGCCATCTCCAAAACGTTCAAGGGCGCTACTAAATAAAACGTCCCGCACCTCTTCGTTTTTTACCTTAACGACACCGAAGTCCGATGCCTCAGCCAGAATTTGTAGGTTATATACTCGTCGGCTCCCCGGATCAAACAGAAATGTTATAGCATAATAGTCTCTTTGCCGCTTGGCAACCTATCCTTGCTAGCAATATGCCCCAATACTCCAATTAGGCCGGACGACAAGGCAAACACTTGATTGGCTCCACCCCACTCTTTTTCATCAATAAATAACTCTTGAACTATTTCAGCCTTGTTTATACCTTCGGTCAAGTCCTCCAGGCTATCGATCTCCGCATATGCAATCTTACCTAAACCACCGACTATTCCTTGAGGTCGTGTAAACAACGCAATCTTACCACTCTTCAATTGACACAGTCTTATATCCTTCATACCCTCTGGCCCAATCACAAACGGCCCAACCACCACGCCTTCACTGTCGACCAGCTCGTTAATGCTCTTCTTAAATCGATAAAACACAGTCCGATAGTCAACCTGTACCCGATCATCAACCACCACCTTATGAATCCTGACACCACCCAAAATGTGCCAACCTTGAATCACTCCGGCATAAAATGGATCCTGCAGGTGCTTAAACACTGGTGCACCTGCGACCAACTCCCAGACACCGCTTGCTTTATTTTGGTGGAAAAACCTAGCCTCAGTATCGTCCTCACTATCTAGCGATTCCATCCTGCCTAGCAGCAGATTGCCAGGCATTAAAGCACTGGGATTATATATTGTTATTACATTGTCTTTATCTTCGTTGTCAGACTTTATAGATAAAGATGTTGCTACCAACTCTCGCACACTACCATCAGATAGCACGTCCGACGGACTAGCTGCGTCTTCAACCATTTCAACAGGCTCATCTTTGATATAGAAGGTTAAAATTCCTATGTTTCGCTCTCCATCGGCCTTTATTAATAACTCAGTCTCCGCCCGGCGACGCATTCTGTACGACTCCAACAATTCCTTACACGAAATCTGGCTCGTCACTAATTTAGCATCAGCAATAGTTGCCTTTGCCGAACCACTTATTCCCGAGACCATGTCACCACTCCTATAACTAAGTCTTGTATTAACTGCTAATAAAGTACCAGACTTACCCATTACTAATCAAACGCCCCCACAAACAACTTTCGTCTTACAATAAAACCTGCTACAATACTGGTAATATTTAGGAAACTGCTATGTTTCAGGAATACAGCGAAATTTCTTCTCGAGAACAAGAGACAGTACCCTCCAATATCACCTTTATTGAAGGTGGTCTTGGCTATCCGCTACCAGCCATCTTTCGAGTTTCGCTTCCCGAACGCCAACCCGAACCCGAAACCTCGGATAAAACCGATGAAACTTTACTTATTACCGGAGCAGAACATACTGAACTAGTCCGGCCAATCAGAGTAATCACAGAGCGGCTCTTAGCAAAATGTATCGGCGAACGAGGAGTTAAGTGGGCAAAGTTCGCCCTTCAAGAAGAATTGCTAAATGTTATAACTCACACAAGCGACCAAACCATGATAATCGAAGTCACTCCAAAAGCCATTGTCTACCTCAGCTCACCAACAATCGAACAAAGCGCTAGCACAGGCAAAGCTCAGTCGCGCTTCGAACACGCCCAAGATTACTTAAAGTCTGATCATGCCGGTGAGGTCCGTGGCAGAGGAACAGTGATTTCCACCAACTTTTCTCAAACCAGCGTTGAAAACGGTAGGATCCGCCTCGATTTTAGCGAATATCTATGACAATTTAATGAAAGGAATAGCATGGAATGGATTTTAATAATTTTCATCGTATTGGTTCTCTCATCTATTCGTCAGATTAATCAGTATGAACGTGGCGTTAAATTTACTCTCGGACGTTATACTGCCATACTTGGCCCTGGCTGGCACGTGATATGGCCGATTTTTCAAAATATGCAAAAAGTTGACACCCGCGTACGAGCCGTAGATGTTCCCGACCAGGAAGCAATCACCAAAGATAATATCTCCACCCGCATCAACGCCGTAATCTACTACAAAGTTACTTCAGCCGAAAAAGCGATTCTAGAAGTTCAGAATTATTATTACGCCGTTTCGCAACTCGCTCAAACCACTATGCGAAACCTGGTTGGCGAAGTTACATTGGACGAGCTATTGTCAGAACGCAATACGATATCCGATCGTATCCGCGATATTATCGATAAAGCTACAGACCCTTGGGGCATTAAGGTTGATAACGTCGAACTCAAAGACATTTCTCTACCAGAAGAGATGAAACGCGTCATCGCCAAACAAGCCGAGGCAGAACGTGAAAAAAGAGCGGTGATTACTAAAGCAGAGGGAGAAGTCATTGCTGCTAACAATTTAGCCACCGCTGCCCAAACCATGGCTAGCGCACCTGGAGCACTCCACTTACGAACTCTCGCTACACTAAATGACTTGAGCTCCGACCAATCTAACACCGTTATCTTTGCCGTTCCAATCGAAGTTTTAAACGCTATTCAGGGCTTCTTCAAGAAATAAGCGAATGATTGCCGACATTGTCTCGACAGCTCTTATACTGGCCGTCTTCCCTGGTCTCCCGTTTGCTGTAATTATTATCGGCACCACACTTATATTGAAGGATTTAAAGAAAAGTAATTTTCAAAAACAACTTATCGGCCTTCTCCTTCTTCTTGCCACCTTTCTCTTCTGCTATCTCATGGGTTATTGGCTGGAAAAAATATGAGTTGGTTGGGATTGCAATAGAGGCAACTTTTTGCTAAAATACTCTTGTTGTCACGAGAGCATTTTCTTTCTCGTATTAAATTGCCCGCACGGCAATTTTATGAATTCCGGATATTAGAACACGCCTATCCTGCGGAGTCATGAAACGAAGCGAAATCACTGCGCACAAAACGTAAAAATACCCCAAAGGGCAACAAGGCGTAATAAAAATATCTACAATTAATTATTCTTTAACTGGTGGGTCTGGGCGTATAGCTCAGCTGGTTAGAGCGCGTCACTGATAATGACGAGGTCCATGGTTCAAGTCCATGTACGCCCACCAGTTAAAGCGTAACTTGTAGGTATTTTTTTAATGCCGAGGTCAAGATCTCCAGTTTGTTTGGCAGTTTTTACACAACTATTCGCAAAACATTCGCCTGTTTACATCTCATAGGTGTTATCTAGTCCTGTATACTATTTTTAAGACTATATATCCCTATTATCTATCAATCATACCACGCATTTCTCCCCTTACCCCTTGACAAGTTATGTCATTATTGATATAATGGTGTAATTTAAAAATAAGTAAGCGGAGGGACAAATGCATAAAGAGATTGCTAGAGTTGGTTCAGACACTGTCGACCACAA
>JAKJEK010000077.1 GCA_022705465.1 Patescibacteria group bacterium
TAATCATCGCAAAGATCTCCCTGTTTTTCTAGATGGCAGACGGCCCATGTCGGTAGGCGGCCCATTGGACATTCGCGTAAAACATATACCAAGCACCAGGATCCGCTGTGCATCAATTATTCATTGATGTGGCGCCTTAAAAATTCCACAACGGTCGGCTCAAGTTGGGCATCTATGATCTTGGCCATTCCTCTTTCTTCGTTCAAAATATCTCTGGCCATCTGAACTGTTTGCGTTTCTCCGACTTCCTCAGCGGCGGCCGCGATAGCCTTGTAAGATGCAATTTCCATATTCTCGGTAGCAAAACCGGCGAGGAGATTCTTGATGACTTTGTCTTTAGCTAAATCCGGCAGTAATCCCTGGATGCTTCCCATGATATCAGCCATAACCTTTTTGGTTCCCGAGACAGTTCCTCCCAGTCGTTCGATCTCGCCTTTTACTCTTTCGGCTTGAGCTTTGGTTGTTTCAATGTGCTGATTTAGAAGCCGTTGTAATTCAGGAAAGTCCTCCTCCGCATCCGCTGCCATGCCCTCCAATGTATCGATGATAGAGTGCTCCATTGAATAGGCATCGTTGAGCCAGGTTATTAATGTTTCTCTCTGTTGATCCATTTTTCTCCCTTTCTTCGACTGATGTGATTAACGAATTATCAAGCATAACAAATTATTGTATGCCCCTTACCCGTTTTATCAAGGCAAAATATTACGGTAATCACATTTTCTTGGCCTGCCTTGGCTATGATTTTTATCATTTTTTTGTTGTGTTCCCGATATTCACAGCTATTGCTTATTTATGGATCTATTGGCAAACTAACAGATTGCTGACGTTATCGCTGTTGGCTGGAAAGAAATTGTTTTACAATTTCGGGCAACTTCGACTCAACCATTTCCGCCATTTCCATATCCTGCGACATGATCGCCTCGCAAACCTGTGCAGTCTCCGGTTCGTTGTAGTAGCGCGCTGCTTCGGCTAGAGCGGCATAAGCAGCATGGTTGAAATGCTCAAAAGCATGCTGGGTTATGGCGTTTTTGACGACCCTATCGCGATCTAAATTCTCGGCTGTATACTGGAACGGCGACGTCATATCGAGCAGCTCTTTTGACTCGAATGCGATCGTCTGTCCACCCAATCGTTCGACCTCACCTTTAATCATTTAGGCCTGCTCTCTGGTTTGCTCCAGTTGATCGCGGATGATTAGAACAAGGTCGGGATAATCCTCGGCATCAATTTCATAGCCCTGCAAAATATGAGTCACTGTATGTTCCATTCGATATGCATCATTTAGCCAGTCAATTAAGATCTCTTTGTTCTCCGCCATGACACTCCTTTGATTTAAGTGTTAGCAGCACATTGTAGCTCGCTTGAATTTATATGCCAATGGGCTCTCTTTGGGGTAGTCTGTTTAACTCCGCCGTAGGTGATTGACACATTGTGTATTTTATGTTATGTTTCATGCACAATGCCAAGGAGGATACGATGCGTCTGACACTGCGGCAGAGAGTCAAGGAGATCCAAAAGCTTCAGGACCGAGTGGTTGGCCATGAGGCTAATCGCAACATGTCCGTTGCGGCAATGGTCATACTGGTGATCGCCGACTTCTTCCTGGCCAAGTCGGCGCTGTTCATGCATGGATGGGATGCGGGCGGTGGCCGCCTGTTCGCCACCATCGGCTTCTTTCTCTTTTCCTTTGCGATCGGCGGTGCGTATACCGCTTTCGTCGCCCAAAGCCGGTACTTGGCTGCCTACAGTAAGATGCTGTCTGACGCCTGGATGCGGGCGGAGATGGACAGCTTGCAAGAGGTGATCAGTTACCGACTGGTTGTCGGGTTCGAAGATGGAGAGGGCGAGGAGTTCGTCGATTCGTTCGAGGAACCCAGACCAGGCAAAGAGCCCGGACGAGAGCGAGAGCTCTAAGCCGCAACATACAAACCAAGATCAGCAACAGTGCTGGTCTTTTTGCTTATCCAAGCTTTAACTAAATAGACGAATAAAAAACCGGCGGCAGCCACGAAGTGGACTTATGCCAGCCGGTTTCGGTTCAGGAAGCTAGGGACCGCAGCTGCTGCCAGCGCGGAATGAATTCGGACAAACGGTGGGGCGTGTTCAGCCCTCCAGTGTAGATGACCGGAAAAATGTGCGTGGCGCAGGCGCGAGCGAGATTCACCGCGGTGGCGAGTTCCTGCTTGCTATCACAGCGCAGCTCCAACATAGGCCGGCCGGTCTGCTCCGGCGATCCCTCAGACACCCGGGGAATCAGCGAGTCCTTTGGCAGGAAGACCATGACCCCGTTGGGCAGCACCAACTCAACATCCATCAGGTCGATGCAGGAATGGGCGAGCTGAATGCTGTCCGAATACGACATCTCGAAAGACGTCTGAATCCGAACATGCTTCTCCGACTCTCCCACATGGAATTGCGGGAACAGCCAGCGCATATCAACCTCGTGGAAAAGGCAGATCGCGTCTTTAGCCATTTCGTGGTCAAGGCGCTCTGACAACAAGTAGATGATGGTGTCGCGATCACACTGTGGGTACCCGAAAAACTCGAACTTAGGCATGCTCACCTCCGATTCAGCAGTTACTGTATTATACATTGTTATTCGATTTTTGTCAATCCTAGTCGAATAACAGCCCTGTTTCACGACCACATATTTACACTCTTGATGAAGGAGGTGTGTTCAGTCTATAGTTAAAGGCAGACGAAAATTTCTGCATCCGGTCAACAACCTTTACGGAGGCGCGGTGGCACGATCGCTAACTGAAAAATTTTATCAGGAAGTGTTGCAAATACTGGCGCAGAGCAAGCAGTCTTTCCTGGTTGGCGGTACTTATGCCCTAAATGAGTACACCGGTATGGATCGCGCCACAAAAGATCTGGATATTTTCACCACTGCTGGAAACTATTTAAAAATTATTTCTCATTTTCATGGCAAGAACTACAAAACAGAGATACTCGATGCCCGCTGGCTAGCCCAAATTAAACGCGGATCAGCTTACGTTGACGTAATATTCAGCTCAGTTCACGGAGTTATGCCAATTACAGAAGAATGGTTTAGCGATACCACAAAGGCCTGCATGTATGGCGTAAACGTGCGGCTGCCTTCACCAACTTTTTTGATCTGGTCGAAAATCTTAATGCAAAGCCGGGCAAAATACGATGGTCCGGATGTGGCTCATCTGATACTAACCCAATCTCAGCGAATTAACTGGCAGCAATTGCTGTCCCGACTCGAGCCCTACTGGGAGGTGCTGCTAGCTCAATTGATCAATTTTCGCTTTATCTATCCATCAGAACGCGCGATGGTACCCGATTGGCTAATGCAAGAGCTGGTGGATCGGCTTCAAAGACAGATGGAATTGCCTGTTCCAAAAGATAGAGTTAGCCGCGGACAGCTTTTGTCTCGCCAGGACTACCTGGTTGATTCAGAGAAGTTTGGCTTTAAGGGAATAACGGAGTAGCTATTATGAAAGGAAACGGAAAATTCACCATTGCCGCTGTCGGTGATTTACACGTTAAAGAGAGAGATGCCGGGCGATTTCATGATTTCTTTGCCGAGTTGTCAGAAAAATCCAACACGATCGCATTGTGCGGCGACTTAACTAACTTGGGACTGCCAGCCGAGGCTGAGTGTTTGGCCAAGGAGATACAATCAGCAACAGTTCCGATTGTGGCAGTTCTTGGCAACCATGACCATCAGAGCGGTGAAACGGCTGTGGTTAATCAGATATTGCGGGAAGCAGGGGTTAATCTCCTGGAAAACGGTCCGTATGAAACTGATGATGTCGGTTTTGCCGGCACCAAAGGATTTGCCGGCGGGTTTGGCCGTTATACAATCAGCCCTTTTGGCGAAAACGTACTTAAAATTTTTGTAGATGAGGCAATGCGCGAAGCACTCGAGCTAGAGAATTCCCTACACGAGATTAACGCAAAGCGCATTGCGGTGGTCTTGCATTATTCACCCGTCCCCCACACGTTGCGCGGCGAGGCAACAGAGCTATATCCATTTCTTGGTTGCTCAAGGTTTGAAGAAACAATTGACCGCTTCGACGTGAGCGCTATTTTCCATGGCCATGCCCATCACGGTTCCCCAGAGGGAAAAACGATGAAAGGCACTCCGGTTTATAACTGCGGTTATGATTTATTGAATGCAATTCACCTGGACCACCCCTACGTGCTGGTTGATATCTAATAAAAAAACCGGGTATTAACCCGGTGCGTATTTGGATGTTTCGGCAACACAATCGGCAGACCGCTGCGCTAGCTTGACGCCAGATAGTAGTGTGCCCGGATGGAAGGATCCAATTCTTTCAGCCGCTGTCTGGCAACCCTGAGGTGATGGGATTGGGCCACCACATGTATCTCCCCGTAGGCCAGACCGTTTCCGGCAAGCAGCTTTAGGCTGTTCTCGATCCCCTCCTCTGCATGCTTTGAGGTATCCTCCAGAAGGATATGGATATTCTCGATGATAAACAGCTTAAACAGGCGTTCTGTCCAGCTGGCATCGGTCGAGAACGGGTAGAGGTGTCTGTTGCCACCTGAAGCGACAACCGTCACCTCCAGTCCGGAAGACACCAGTTTTTTGTAGAGTTCAACTGCGGCCTTGCCGCGCTTGACCATCTTATCCAGGCTACGTGTAGCCAAGACCAGAATAACCGCTCGACGCGATGCACTCCTCATCGATATCTCCCTACCAAGCGAAGGGTTCACGGCTCCTTACTTACTTAACATATTAATAATTCCTAGGCAATCGCCCGGGTAAAAGAGTGCTGATGTTGTTTTCCGAATGATGGATGAATTAGTACTGTTATGGTCAGTTTCCTCTGGTCAAACACCTGTAAGCTTACTATAGATTTGTTCGTAGACTTCTGCCCGGTTCTCTAAGGTAATGGTAATTACTTCGATATCCGGGTTGCCTTTGATCTGCCGGATAAACTCATCGTCATAGACGCTGGTGATTGTACCGATGAAGTGATTGGGCGAGGCAAGATAACTATTTACCAACTCCTTGAATCGGGTGGAAAATAGCTCCATCTGGCCTATCTCATCAATATAGAGCAACTGATCAGCACTATAGTTAAACAACGGCTCGATGAATTTATCGAGGGCTTCTACGTCTACACCATACTTTGAAACCC
>JAKJEK010000078.1 GCA_022705465.1 Patescibacteria group bacterium
AAAGCGATGCGCCTAGCAAACCGATGGCAAAGAGCAAGCTTGAAGCCTCACCAGCCAGAGGGCGCAATGCCAATGCTGCTTCCTCAGCACTATTGACTACAATTCCCCTGCTGAAGAGCGTGGCAGCTGTGGTGATGATGATAAATGCCGAAATGATATTGCCCCACATCGAGCCGAAGACCACGTCGGTGCGCGTATCTCCATATTTATTAAGGTCCACACCTTTATCGGCAACCGAAGCCTGCAAATAGAAAATTCCCCAAGGGGTAATGGTGGTACCGATCACCGCCAGAACCGCGATCATATAATCAGAGTTCATTTGGATTTGGGGTTTAACTGCTGCCTGCAGGACAACACCCCAATCTGGCTTAATCACAAACACAGTGATGACATAACTTAGCGAAGAAAGACATAGTACCAGAAGGATTTTCTCGACGCTTTTATAGTCCCCTCGCAACACGATGAAGGTAATTAATACCCCCGCCAATGGTACAGTAATAAGGCGGCTGATTCCAAACAACTCTCCAGCGGCTGCCACGCCGGCAAACTCTGCGACCGTTGTGCCCAGGTTAGCAATCAATAAGCAAAGCATGGCAAACGCAGTCGTCTTGACGCCAAAGCGTTCGCGGATCAGATCTGCAGCACCTTTTCCTGTGACGGCTCCCATACGTGCTGCCATTTCTTGGATGATCACCTCTCCGATGGTGATCAGTAAAATGATCCAAATAAAGCTGTAGCCATACTTAGAGCCCGCAACCGAATAGGTAGCGATGCCTGGAGCATCGTTATCGGCGCTCGCAGTAATAATTCCGGGGCCAATAATGGATAAGAATGCAAATGTATTGCGCAGCCAAACTGGTGGGGTGAAACGTTTTTTCATGGGCACCTCTATCTACTGGAAAAGCGGGGTAAACGTTTTTTCCAAGCTGTAGGGAGCACCGTATCGAGTGCATCATCCACCGTTACAATGCCTAACATCCTTTCAGTTTCAGGTTCCACCACGGGAACTGCCATTAAGTCATATTTGGCAATCAGATAAGCAGAGTCTTCCTGTGGCGTAAGCGGGTAAACCCGAACGATGGAATCATCAATCCATTTGGAAAGCGGCTGGTCTAAAGGCGAGGTGACCAAATCACGCAAGGTGACCACGCCCTTGAGTTTCTGGTTTTCATCGAGGATGTAAACGTAATACATAAACTCGTCCTCCAAGGCGTCTTCAGAAGAACGCAGGAATTGTAATGCTTCGCCAACCGTAAAGTGCTCTGGAACCCAGGTAAACTCGGTGGTCATGATACCGCCGGATGAATCCTCTGGATAACCCAAAAGAGAGCGCACCTCTTCGGCTTCCTCATCTTCCATAAGGGTGAGCAGCTGTTCGCTGACCTGATCGTCCATATCGGCTAAGATATCCGCTGCCTCATCCGGATCCATTTCCTCGAGCACGTCAGCAGCGCGCTCGGGGTGCAGGTGAGAAAGGATGGCTTGCTGTACCTCAGGGGAACTCTCCTCAAGGGTATCCGCTAAGTCCTCATTGGTGAAGCCTTGCAGCAAGGCTTTGCTGGTATGGCTGTCTAAGTCGTCCAGGATGGCAGCGATATCCGCGGGGGGCATTTGAACCAAGCGGGTTTGGGAAACACTCAAGCGCAAGGGGTCGTCGTGTTCAACCGAAGCCACTAACTCCCACGGGATAACATGGGTCTTCAAGTCCTTATGGAACAGTTTAGCAATACGCTTGCCTGCTTTTTCCAGACCAAGGCGGCGCAGCAAACCGACAGTGCTTGCATCCACACCGGTGAGGTAAAAAAGCTCATCTTTACGCGCAATTTGCAAATCATTGACCCGGACTAAGCGCCGTCCTTCCAAATCGACGATTTGTTCATCCAGCACGCGTTGTTTAAGGAGCAATTCATGCCCCTTAGGCGTATAAGGTATTGCTTTATTGATATCGGTTTTGAGAACAATACTCGGCCATAGACTGGCTATCGATTGCGCATCAATCATCTTTTTGCCATCCACCGCGTTTTTAAGCACCAACGCAGCAATCGGGGGCATACTTTTTTCGGTGCTATTGACCATAATGTCATCCAATTTGCCAACAACATGCCCAAAACCATCCCAGACTTTCTGATTAAGAAGCTGACTTAAATAAATCATCACACACCTCACCAGGTTGTTTTGTATTCAGTTAGAAGATGACACCTCAGGGGACGCGTAACCCACCTTTTGCCCCTGGCCATGAGGGTTTACATGGCAGCGGTGCAAGTAGGTAAGATTACTGGTCCCATCAGACTTGCCGGCCCAGGCTGGTCGTCTGCTGCGGGTTCACTTCCGTTGGTTGTTACAAGTTCCATCGTTATCATTTCCGCTAACGACGAAAGTATACCATAGCAATGGCTAAATATCGCGAAACATGTCGAGGATATTGCGGATAAATTCATTTTGAGGGGAAATTTTGGTCCATTTTTATGCAGAACCCGTAAAGCATGCAGTGCAATTAGGAGAGCGGCGAGAACACGTACTTAGAGAAGCCCGCTCTAGTTCCTCGTTTGGTCGGGAGGCCGGCAAGAACAAGGTTTGTGGAATTTATAAAAGAGCTAATTGTGCACTTCACGCGTATGGGGGAGATTTACGTATTATCAGGTAAAACTGGATATATCCATTCTGCTAAGAAATCTTTAGTGCTCAATGTTTCATTAGCAAAATCTTCTATGGCATCCCATACTATGACCGCACCGCATCTTATTTTATTCTCAGTAGTAAAAAACATGGTCATAATCCCATAAGGCTTAGTCTCAAGTTCGTATCCATCTTGGGTAGATTGCACAATTGCAGAAGAAACAGCAACTGAAACACCAGCAATAGTATCCCAATCTGATTTTGCATTTTCAGAACCGGTGATACCAATCACCAGCCAAAGTTTGCCATCTTCATCTTCTTCAAAAGAAACGCCTAGTAGGCTAATATCTTTCAATTCTTGCTGGGTATAGGCAAGATGGGCGAATGAATACTCGATATAATCAATATACTTAAGTTGATCATCAGTTTTTTGTTTGGTTTCAATCGGAGGTATTTTAGTTGGTGGTACTGCTGGTACAGTAGTTGGCGAATATGAGAGTGTTGATGTTTGAACTGACGCAGAAGAAATAATAGAGAAAATAATGAAGCCAATTAGCATAAAACCACCGATTGTAGAAAAAACCCAAAACGGTGTTGGACTTGGAGCAATTTTCAATGGGGGCTTCTTCATTCCAGTAGTGAAGATAAAACGAAATAGATTGTTTAAGAGAATAAAGGGTGTAACGATAAAAGAAATTATTCCCCACCAACCAAGAAGCATAGTTTTGCCAGTTAAGTTCCAAAAGTAGTAATCAATGCAAGACTTGCACAGGTTTCCTTTTACTGCTCGATGCTGTCGCATAAAAACCATACCGATATTTTCGTGAAATTCAACATACTTAGTTTCGGCAGGTAAAAAACAACTCTGACAATAACCTATTGATTGTGTTTTTTGTTGGGATTGTGTAGATGTGGTTTCTACTGGTTGGGTATAAGAATTTTGAGTTTGAGGTTTAGGTTGAGATGAATAGGACCGAAAAGCCCGATCATAATTCTCTCTCTTTGATGTATCACTTAGTACACTATAGGCCTCATTAATTTCTTTTAATTTTTCTTCTGCCTTAGACTTTAATTGATTATCTGGGAATTTATCAGGATGCCAAGCATGAACTAAAAAATGATACTGGGCTTTTATTTGCTCATTCGTAGCCTTAGGATCGACTTCAAGTATTTTATAGTAATCTTTCATATTTGAATTCCAATCCCCTGCATTTGAAGAAACAGGTCAACCATTATTTTATATAGAAAAATAATATACAGATATTGTACCTGGTATTTTATGAAATTAATATTTAGCCATATTATATACAATTAGAACCAAGGTGGCTATCGCTAGTTATCTTACTTAGAAGAATATTTAGGTCTTTTTTGCTTAGTACCCACAAACCAAGCTCTGCACTCAGTAGGGCGGCGAGAACGAAGTAGCGTGATTGCCAAACATGGCTTGCAAGCGGGGGACTTGCGCAAGTAGGGCGTCCGGCTGGGTACGCCATCCGAAGACGTCCCCAACGCCACCATACTCCAGCGCGACGATTTCGGGCTGGCGCCATTCACCGCTCAGAATCTGTTGCTGCGCCCAGTCGGCAGCTTGCCAATCCGAATCGCTCAATTCGAAATGATCGGTGATTAAGCCATGGTAACGGCGCAGCCCGGTGAGATGAAGCTCGCGCAAATGTTGCATGGGCAGCTGACTGACATAATCCGTCAGCTTATATTCCATGGCGCCGCAGCTGATGCGTGCGTGTGAAAGATCAAACAGCAAGTCGGTCTCGGTGGCGAGCAAGGTTTCACGGATGAGGTCGGGGTCAGCACCGATGCGGCTGCCTTTTTCCAATGGGGTGATGGGCAGGTTCTCAGCAACAAGTGGCACATCTGGGAGGTTGTTCCTTATAAAGGTAAGCTCCTCAACCCACTCGCGTATTTGCTTGAGCTGGTCATTACGGCTCCCGGGGTCGAGTGTGCTGTTTCCTATAAGATGGCAGTTGAGGTGTGGCGTATGCGTTTGGGTAAACATCGCGCGCAATACGTCGTAATCCAGGGTTGGAACTTTGCCATTGCCTACGGCAATCTCAAAATGCACATAGACCGGGCGAAGGTGTTGGGCAGCGTGAATTACGCCTTGCCAATCAGGGCACTTGAGCAGATCTACTTCCACCTTGCCTGTACGGAGCAGTTTTTCCAGCGGGAGCGAGTAATTGACGGCAAATTGCATAGGCGCGCTGCTTAGGACTCTTCGAAACCTTCGCTGACTTGCTGATATGGATCCAGCTGACTTTCGAGCTCATGACGGAACTGCTGCGTGTAGAGCCGGTAGTAGTGACCGCGCAAGCGCATAAGCGATTGATGGTTGCCTTGCTCTGCAATTTGGCCATCGCGTATGACTAAGATCTTATCGGCATGTTTGATGGTA
>JAKJEK010000079.1 GCA_022705465.1 Patescibacteria group bacterium
TCGCCTCGATGGTGATGCTGGTCTTGGGCCAGATGAGGATGGTACCGTCGCCAGGAGCTACCCAAATAAAAGAGCCCGGGTGTGGCGGCACCCGGGCAGCTCGCTAGTCCGTAAAGAACTTAGCTATTCCTGGAAAAAGGTCGGTGAGCGTTGGTGGTGCAACGCGTGGATGACTGGAAATCGTCCTGACCTCGATGATACGTCGGCCTGGGCAAACCGTCATGAGGGCGTTGGCCATGTCGGCGATCCAAAGCATGAATGCTTTGGGATTGGTTGGTGAACCTTCCTCGACATAGGGAAAGAGATAGTCACATGCGGCTTGCATATCACCATCGAGAACCTCGTCGTAGAAGGCATATACCAGACGCCAGTCGGGTTCCGTGTGAAGCTCGATTTGCTCCCCAGGAGTTGTGATAGACACAACCCGAACGTTGCCCAGGGGTTGAATCTCGGCGTGCCCCCTGGCACGTTCTTTGAGGATTTCCGGTCCCTTTTCTTGGGCGCGTTGATCGCCGCAAAGAAGAAGAGTTTCCATTCCTCCGCTCCCTTCCACTGGTTGCAGATAAATTATCCCAAGTGTGAGGTGGTGTCAATATGATACAATATAGAGCCACGTCGGAAGACTGAATTGTGTCAGAAAATGTTTTGTGGCAGATAAAAAGCTCAAGCAAGTGCTTGAGCGGGTTGGCTAGAGAGGGTCGTTGTGAAGTTGCAGTGCCATCTCAAGATGGCGGTTGGCAAACGCCAGTGTTTGAGTGCAGAGGTTGAGCATTTGAACGATATTAACCCAACGGACCGAGCGAACCAGAGCTATCACGGTGCTACTCCTTTCGGACAGGGAAATTTTTTCAAAAGCAGAATTGTTTGTCAATATTGTGGCCAGATTGGCTTACTTGCAATATCGCACCAGCCTGACTTATGTGTTATTCTGGAGTTAATAAATAAGAGACGAACATGCTTGGAGATTATAAACCACGCTTATTCATCGGCACTAATGGACACGTAACACTAAAAGGATGGCAGCAATATTTTGTTGGTGGTACGCAAGCTTTGTTGCTAAAGAGAGTTGATTTGAGCTTGTTTGAGGATGGCGCAAACGCTTATTTTAAATACCCAGCATCAGAAGCAACGCCTGAGGGTGAAGTGAGAACAAAAATAAATCGTCTGTATGGGTGCACTGATAAAGAGAGACTAAACTGGTTGCTTGTGGGCATCCATCTTTTAACTTGTGCGTTTGCCCGACCGCAATTTAGTAAGAGTTGGATTGAATTGAAAGAAAGGGAGCGTGGCGTATGGGGCTGACTTACTCTAGCGTTAAAAGAAATGGTTCAGTAAATGTTGCAAAAACAGCATAAATAAAGGAGTGAAATGGCACTCGGATTTTTTATGAAAAGAAGGCCGGGATCTCAGAAGCCGGCGGTGCCGGTACAAAAGCCGGTAGCAAAAGAGACACCGGTGCGCTCGGAGGCTAGTGGTGTAAGCTATGCATTTATTGATGCATCGAATATGTTTTGGGGAGGCAGGGAAAATGTTGGCTTTAAAATCGACTACGGTAAATTACTCAATTATCTTAAAACGAAATATTCAGTCGCAAAAGCATTTTATTATGGCGGGGTTAGAATATTTGATTATGACTATTCAATATTGGACGGTAAACCGTTGGATTTGGCTTTGCTAACCGATCATCTCAAGGAGTTGAAAAAGAATTCTGATGAGAATCAAGCAGCGCTGATTGATGTTTCTTTAAATAAGATTAATTTCTATCAGCGTCTTCAGGAGTTTGGTTATGTGATGCGTATTAAGCCAGCTAAAGTGTTTTACGATGAAGACGATTTAAACCAGGAGCGTCCGATATTAAAAGCAAACTGCGATGTCGATATGACGTTCGACATGATGAGGTATATGGGTCAATACTCTGGGGTAGTGGCGATGACTGGTGATGGTGATTTTGCGGCGATTTTGGGCTACCTGAAGAACCAAGGGCGATCAGTGGCGGTGCTATCACGATTTGAGAGGACAGCTAAAGAGATTCGGCAAATCGCTGGCGATAGTTTCGTTGACTTTACTAAGCTAAAACATGTAATTGAAATTCCTGACCGGGCGGCAGGGCATTATTGGGTCAAAAAACGCAATTCCCATTCACATAAAGCATCTTCAAAGTAATAATAAAAGCCACCGTTGCGGTGGCTGGGGGTGGTTTACCGGGGTTGTCGAGCAAGTTTCTTGCGAATCTGTCGAATGTTACCTTTTGGGGTAACAAGGGCTACGATGTGTGCCACGGCTTGGGACATGCTGTCTTCTTGCAGCAAGATGTGCTGAGCCTCTTTTTTGGCTGCGTGTACCGCAGCTTTGAGGCTGTGCTCTGGTACAGTAAACGTGCCCATGTCTCTGATCTCACCAGGTTTTCCGTTGTCGGGTATACTGGCTTGCCACCAAACTTCATATGTCTTGAGTTTTGGCATTTTGCCCTCCGGGTGAACAGTGGGGTTGGCTATTCACCGTTTAATATGTTAACTATTTGTGATGTTTAGTCAAGGTTGACAATGGTTAATTGTAGTACTGCATTGATAATTGCTGTGTTAAAAAAAAGTTAACCATTGCATTCATCCCTAGAATATGGTATAGCACAATAAAGCCTAGATTCTATTCGTGCGTGAGGGGGGGAGATATGACCAGACAGGACGTGGTCAGTAGGCTTGAAGGTCTCGGTATTCCCGGGAACGCTTCGTACGATCTCTCGGCCGACCGGCTTGCGGATGAGCTGGCCGGGAATCGTGATCATGAAGCAGTCTCGGTATTGTGCGGTTTGGTGGCTGACGCTCAATCGCAAATACCGGTTGTTACAGCTAGCGCTGCTGTGATCGGTAGCGACAACGCGGAGTGGGATGAGTTCCTCTGCCGTTGTCCTGATGCGAACGCGATGTGCGCTAAGGCGCTGGCTGAGGGGATCGCGCATCACTACTATCGTGATCCGGTGGCAAGAGACCAGCTCAACGCAGCAATGACGCGGTCGATGCTGCGTTATTCGCGACGACGCGCTCATCTCCACCAGGAAGGTGAGGTGCGGCGTCATATCCATCAGGTCAGAGAGGGTTTGGGACAAGACTCCTGCACTGACGATGTGTTGGAGTACTTCCAGAACATGATTCGTGATTGACTCTCGAACTACCACCGAAGATCCGCACCTCAGGGTGCGGATTTTTCTATGATAAGAACAATTTGTTATCGGAGGCAATTACATACGAAATTATTTTTTTGTTGTCTTCTCCCCCATCTTTGCCTTAACCGGCAGAGAGAAGTAGAAGGTGGTGCCTTTGCCTAAGGTAGAGCTAACCCAGATCTTGCCACCATGGAGTTCAATGATGTTTTTAGAGATAAAGAGACCAAGCCCTGAACCTTGTTGCTCTTGGGGCCTGTCTTTGCTGAAGCGATTGGCCTGGTAGAACTTGGCAAAGAGTTTATCCTGGTCTTCCTGACTGATACCGATACCACTGTCAGACACAGAGATAACAACCATGCTATCCTTAAGTTCGACTGCAACAGCGACTGTGCCTTTATCAGTGAACTTAATAGCATTGGATAAGAGATTGCTAATAACTTCGGTAATCTTAACCTGATCGAGATAAAGAAGAGGAATAGCCTCCTTGGGAGGATGATAGATTAACTTATTACCTCTCTCCTTAGCCCTTAACTCAAAACCCTCAACAATAGAGGCAACCAAATCAGGGAAGTCCACCTCAGTGCGAAAGAGATGCAAACGGTTTTGACTGATTCTAGCTACGTCTAAGATATTCTTAGACAAACTAGCCAGTCTCTTAGTATCTCTAAGGATAGGGGACAAGAACTCTTTCTGATTGGCATTTAACTTAGCAAAGTTCTCAACGATAGCCATATGCAGACGTCCCTGGATCGAGACAATAGGCGTATTCAATTCATGGGTAGCCATCTGCAGGAACTCATCCTTCATCCGATCCAGCTCCAGGAGCTTCTTCTTGTCTTTTTCGAGCTGTGCATTCTGACGCGTAATTTGTTCGTTTTTCGCTGATTCAGAGAGTGTTGATTTAACAAAAAGCACGCTAATGCTGGATACCATTACAAACATGATAAAGCCGGCGATGCTAGGATCCATTAACAACCATACCAGGATAGTGAGGATTAGAATAACCGACCAAACTTCCGATAAGATCACTTTGGTTTCCAGCAAGTGGTGTTTTGTTGATGCATAGATGATTGAGCCGGAAAGAAAGAGTGTGAATACGGGCCCAAGATTATTGAGTTCGTAAATTCCTAACGAGGGCAAGAGAAGGTTAACGAGCGATCCCAGGCCTAAACTTAAGAGAACCCCGATAAGGAGAAATTTCAGCTGAATTTTAGAGATCCCTGTAACGTGTTTGTAGGTGGTAAACATAACGTAAAAAAGTACTAGAATAGCTGAGACAAAATAGAGCTCATATAATAACAAGAAAGGCCCATTCGAGTTTATCTCGATGAACCCCTCTTTTGTGATAGTAATTTGTTCGATAAGAAAATTATTTTTAAGTGATAAGTAGGCAACAGCAAAGGTTGGGGCGAGTATCAGAAGGATATTCTTTGTGCGATGATGTTTGTTACGGAAGGCATACATAAATGCGATTAAGAGCGTTGGAATAAAGCTGGCAATGGCAAAAGTTGCTCGAGCAGCAAATAGATTGGCGGTGATGATGGTTACCAGTAGGGATAAGCCCCAGATTGCTGAACAGAATACCGTAATCGCCAAAAGGATATTGGCGGTAGCCTTACGTTTTGCCAGAAGAACAAAAGTACCCAGTATCAGGCTGATAATAGAGCTGACGAATAGTAAGATATTGGGCAGACTGTTATACATATCAGTATTATTATATTCGTAATAAAAAAGCCAGGCAAC
>JAKJEK010000080.1 GCA_022705465.1 Patescibacteria group bacterium
CCGGGGAGGGCATATGAATGCGATTAAGGGTCCGGCTCTAGCGGTAATCTTCATGATTGCCTTGGTAATAACGGTAGTATTGTCGTTAATTAGTAATCGCGCCGATCAGAACAAGCAAGACAATCCGGAACAGACGCCGGTCTCCGAAAATACTCCGGTCAAAATTGCGAATTTAACAAACGCTTACCCCAGTGAATTCGATCCAATAATCCAAGCCGAATACTCTGTGGCGACCGAACGGGCATCCGAGGTAAACAACAAGCACCAGTTGGCAGCTATAGAAATCGATCTTCCAGCCGACTTACAGCCGAATTCCGGAACCAGCCGTTACATTTATTCAGCTGAAGACGATACTAAAAATAACTGGATTATTACATTCTCTCAATCAAATGGAAATTATATCCGGGCTCTCATACCAAAGGGAGATTACATGGGCACGCTTCAGCCAATAAATACCAAATTGTGGAAGTTTAACTACGTTACTGCGCTTCAGATAATGGAACAAAACGGTGGACTAAGCTGGCGCGAACAACATGAGCTACAAAGTGTTAAACTAACACTGAGGCACGCACCACCGAAAAACTGGTTGACTTGGCAGGTTGAATATAAAAGCAAGGACACCACGTTCACACGGATAATTGATGCAAATTCAGGACAAATTATTTCGGAGGAAAGCGAATAGAAAGGTAGTAGACAGCGATGAATAAGGATTTGTACGAGATTCTCGGAGTACCCAGAACTGCCAGCACAGACGAGATCAAGAAGGCTTACCGCAAGCTTGCGCTAAAATACCATCCTGACCGTGGTGGCGGCAAGGAGGCCGAGGAAAAATTTAAAGAAGCAAACACTGCTTACGAAATTCTTTCTGACCCACAAAAAAGAGCTCAATACGATCGTTTTGGCAGCGCTGCCTTTACCGGTGGCGCTGGGCAAGGCGGTTTTGGTGGTTTTGGCGGTTCGCAGTATCGCGGAGATTTTGCTGATTTCTCGTTTTTCGGCGGCATGGGCGATCTGTTTGAAGATCTGTTTGGCCAGGCTTTCTCGCAAGTGCAGGCTGAAGTCAGAATAAGTCCGGCACAAGCAGTACTGGGCGACAAAGTCAATCTGCAAGTGGATGGCGAAAATATCGAGTTCAATATTCCCCCAGGTACCCAGTCAGGCACATCGTTCCGCTTTCAGGGCAAGGGAAGGGCTTATCGAGGTGGACAACGCGGCGATCTGATTTTAACAGTGAAGATTGATATGCCTAGCCGCTTAACAAAAGAGCAGCGAGAACTTTGGCAAAAACTTAAAGATGCTGAGCAAAAGCGCGGTGGATGGTTCGGTCGCTAACTTGGCCAACAACATGAGCGTTGACAGTCGAGGTAAAATCATCAATAATAGGAAGGTGAAGAGGGTAATTTGCGGTTTGTAGTATTGATTCTGGAGGGTGTTCATGCCGCTTCCCACATGGGATGTTTTTATAGGATTAATGTTTCTCGTCGGCATCGCCTACGGCTTTATTCTGCGTCGAGATAAAACAATAACGACGTTAACTTCAGTCTACATTGGTCTGGTAATTGCTACGAATTTTTCGAAGTATATCTTCGATTTTTTTAATGGTAATAAAGTAATAGCCGATCAGCTTTGGATCCGCTCAGGGGCCTCCCAATCGACTATTGCTATCATACTATTTGTGATTTCAATTATCTTTGTATCCGGCGCCATTAATTCATCTCAAAGTAAGGCCGGAGACTTATCACCAATTGAAGTGTTTATTTACAGCGCACTAACAATCGCATTGATTATAGCCTCAGTACTAGACTTTCTTGGTCCAGAAGGCCGTGCCTACTATCTGGAAGCGTCACGCTTTGCTAGTATAATTTATGATTACAGAATGGCGTTTATTCTTGCTCCGCCGATTTCACTAATTGTGTTAAATTTCAGGACTAAATAGCGAGGAAATATGTCATTAATTGTTAGATGGGTTGTGCACGCCTTGGTGCTATGGTTAGTAGCATTTATTCTGCCGGGTGTAACATTTGCCAACAACTGGTCTTTATTGGTTACGGTGATTGTGCTGGGCTTAATCAATGCCCTAATAAGACCCGTGATTATTTTGCTGACTTTGCCAATTAATTTGTTTACTTTAGGTCTATTTACGCTCGTAATCAACGCTCTGATGTTCTGGCTGGCTAGCACAGTCGTCAAAGGTTTTGAGGTTGAGGGATTCGGTGCAGCATTTTTGGGAGCACTGCTCTATTCTCTCTTAGCCATGCTGGTCAATTCTGCAAAACCAAAATAGTCAGCATGAGAATAAAGTTTGCCCAGCGGACGGCTCAGTTGTGCGCAAGGCCGGTTGACTTTGCACTCAAAATAAGCTAGAATACATTCTGTTAATATACTTATATTCTATATTATGGAACGTTAGCTCAATGGTAGAGCAGTGGCCTTTTAAGCCATTGGTTCTGGGTTCGAGTCCCAGACGTTCCACCAAAAAATAACCAGTTATCTGGTTATTTTTTGCTATAAGCGCCTTAAATGATTCAAAAAACACTTATCGAGTGGAGTGTCAGCGGAATCGAGAAGTTGTGAGGCCGACGTAATTCGTTCTCGATTCACTCTGTCTACCCACAGGGTCACTTCGTAGACCCACAGGGTCACTTCGTAGACCCACAGGGTCACTTCGTAGACCCAAACAATAATAGAGGGCGGCATTCTCTTATAAACCACAGATCCTATTCAGAACTTGTGTGACTTGTCTTTCATAGGGCAATTTAGTAACGATGTCTAATCAGTTCTCAGCACCTTGATAAACACATCGGAGGGGACTTCGACGCGACCGATCTGCTTCATCTTTTTCTTGCCTTTTTTTTGCTTCTCAAGAAGCTTATTCTTGCGGGTAACGTCTCCACCATAAAGCTTGGAGATGACATCTTTTCTGAATGGCGAAATCCTTTCTGAAGCAACAATTTTGGCTCCAACGGTAGCTTGCAGACGGATTTCGAAGTTTTGCCTGGGTATCAACTCACGCAGTTTTTCTACGATTCGCTTGCCCTCGTTATAGACCTTTGATTTCTCAGTGATAAAACTTAGCGCATCCACTTTCTCCCCGGAAATCATAATTTCTACGCGCTCTAACTCAGCCTGAGCATAGCTACTAACTTCATAGTTCATTGACGCATAACCCTTGGAAACGCTTTTAATCGAATCATAAAGGTCAATGATTACTTCAGCGAGAGGAATGTCATAATGAAGAATCGCGCGACTCTCATCTAGGTATTCAACCGTTTTATAGATTGCCCGCTTACGTTGTGCTACCTCCATTATGGAGCCAACGTATTCTTTGGGCGTGAAAAACTCAACCTTCGCAATCGGTTCGTGAATTTCGCGATAGCTGCCGGCCACAGGGAAGTCAGAGGGGCGGCTAATAGTCTTTTCCTCGTCATTGAAATTAATCACCTTATACTGAACAGTCGGACTTGATATCACCAGAGATAGATCGTATTCGCGTTCAAGACGCTCCTTAACAATATCCATGTGAAGCAGGCCGAGAAAGCCACAGCGAAAACCAAAACCAAGAGCCTCAGATCGTTCTGCTTCGTACGAGAGAGAGGCATCATTAAGTTTTAGTTTCTCGATTGCTTCCTTTAGCTCCGGATAGTCAGCACCATCGGTACAAAATATTGAGGAAAAAACAAGCGGGAGAACCTGCTTATAGCCAGGCAGTGGTTCTGGGGCGGGATTCGCCTTTAAAGTAATGGTATCACCCACTCTTGCTTCTGAGACGTCTTTAAAACCGGTGACGATATATCCAATTTCGCCAGCCAACAATGGTGTTTGCGCGATCAGCTTAGGTGAAAAGTAGCCAACCTCAAGCGCTTCGCCCTCGCTTTTGGTTTCCATGAGAAAGAAGGAATCATTTTTCTCAATCTTGCCCTCCATGACACGAACGTAAGAAACTACTCCTCGATAAGAATCGTAGACCGAATCGAAAATAAGGGCACGGGTTGCACCATCGGGATTGCCTTGAGGAGAAGGAATGCGCTCCACAATAGCATCAAGGATTTCCGAAACACCCTCTCCGGTTTTACCCGAAGCAAAAATAACCTCACTGCGTTCACACCCCAGTAAGCTAGAGATCTCTTCGGCCACTTCGTCAGGCCGGGCAGCTGGTAGATCAATCTTGTTAACAACGGGAATAATAACCAAGTCATGCTCAAGAGCGGCATACAAGGTGGAAAGCGTCTGAGCCTCTATCCCCTGTGACGCATCAACCAGTAAAACTGCTCCTTCAACTGCGGCCAGAGAGCGCGAGACTTCGTAAGCGAAGTCAACGTGACCCGGAGTATCAATTAGATTAAGCTCATACTCTTTACTTGTGTTTTTGCTTGACTGCCAACGCATTCGAGCCGGGGCTAACTTAATTGTAATCCCCCGTTCACGCTCAAGATCCAGCTGGTCTAAGAGCTGTTCTTTCATTTCGCGTTTTTCAACCGAGCCGGTCAATTCCAGCATGCGGTCAGCCAGCGTCGATTTGCCGTGATCGATGTGGGCAATGATGCAAAAATTTCTGATTTGATCAGACGTGTTATTCATCTTTTCCATGCAGATTAATTACCATATTGTAGCGGAATTTCAAGCAAATTAAAAGGTGCCGGCATCGGGAGCTCCAGCACCTACTATATTGTCCAGAATTATAAATCTGTGTAACCGGTATAGAGACCGTTCTTGTAGTGCAGCATTCGCTTTCCACCGTCAGCGCGCGTTACCTCGATATCTTGAGTTGCACCCGCAGTTCCATCGGCGGACTGAT
>JAKJEK010000081.1 GCA_022705465.1 Patescibacteria group bacterium
GATTTAGGCAAGGCTGTGGATCACGAGGTACCCGGATCACACGCCGTAATCTCAGCGGATATTTGCCGCAAATTTAAGATGCCTGCCGACTTAATTCATGCTATTGAAGCCCACCATGGCGATGTTGAGCCGTCAACAGTCGAGGCAAACCTGGTCCAGGTTGCGGATGCGATTTCGGCCGCACGCCCTGGCTCTCGGCGCGATTCTTTTGAGCTCTATATTAAACGCTTGCAGGAACTTGAACGCGTGGCTAATTCCTTTGACGGCGTTGAAAAATCATACGCAGTTCAAGCTGGTCGTGAAGTTAGAATCATTGTAATTCCTGAGGAAGTAGATGACCTCCTGGCAGAAAAATTATCTAAGGATATCGCCAAAAGAATCGAAGACGAGGTTCAATATCCTGGTCAGGTTAAGGTTACGGTCATTCGTGAAACTCGTGCGGTGGAGTACGCGCGTTAACAGAGAAATCCTTGAAATCATATACTCCCGCAACTATCCAGGATATTGGTAATAATTATAAAATTAATCAATTGATGTATGTCAGCTACCAAGAAGGTAATAAAAATATTATTTATCGGTGATATTGTCGGCCGACCAGGACGTAGAGCGGTCGAGCACTTTATACCGATCATTAAAGAGGAAGAGTCTATCGACTTCATCTTCGCTAATGGTGAGAACATTGCCGCTGGTGTTGGTATGACACTTGATAAATACCAGGAAGGCCGCGCCATCGGAATCGACTACTTTACTTCCGGAAATCATATATGGCATAAGGAGGAATTCATTCCTTTTTTGGATCGGGACGACATTAATGTCTTGAGACCAATCAACTATCCGGCAACTGCTCCCGGCAAAGGCTATGCTAGAATTCCAGTCGGCAAAAAACACATTTTGCTCGTTAACGCGATTGGGCGGGTGTTTATGAAAGATGAGGTCGAAGATCCTTTTGTTGCCCTGGATAATCTGATTAACCATTATTCCAACGATATTCCGATTATTGACTTTCATGCTGAGGCCACTAGCGAAAAAATTGCACTAGGGTTCTACCTTGACGGAAAAGCGACGGCGTTGTTTGGTACTCATACCCATGTTCAGACTGCCGATGATCGTCTGCTGCCCAACGGCACAGCCTACGTCACAGACGTGGGTATGTGTGGCCCGATAAACTCTGTCCTGGGGATTAAAAAAGAGATAATAATCGAAAAATTCTTGACACAGCTTCCCAAATCACATAAAGTTGCAAGTGGAGAGAGTATTTTCAACGCTATATTAGTCGAAATTAATACGGAAAGCGGACGAGCCCAATCTCTCAAACGAATATCACGCGTATACCGCCCAAGTTAATTTAGAAATTGTTGAGAGGAGGTGAAACCCACGATGAACAAAAGCGAACTTATTAATGAAGTTGCCAGAAAGACCGGCCTTTCCAGGCGCGAAGCAGAAGTTGGTGTACAGACCATGCTGGACGTAGTTTCCGAAGAGCTATCCAAGGATGGCAAGGTTACTTTGACCGGTTTTGGCACCTTTGATGTCGGCGAGCGCAAAGAAAGGACGGGTGTAAACCCAAGGACGGGTGAGCCAATCAAAATATCAGCCACCAAAATGCCTCGTTTTAAACCAACCCGCAACCTGCGAACCCAAGTCAAATAAAGTTCAATAAAGCAAATAAATAAAGGTCCTTATTAAGGGCCTTTATTTATTTGAACAATTCACTTGATTTATTTGATATAAAGCTGGCCTGACGGCCGAAGCCTCGGTGCAGGCTTGGTCGGGGTGCGCGGACTCGAACCGCGGACCTCAGCGTCCCGAACGCTGCGCGCTACCAACTGCGCTACACCCCGGTGCGGCTTACTTGAAAAATTGCCCTTCCTCGGACAATAACAAAAATACAATAGCATCGAAACCACTTTCACGCAATACTAAAGCCCGGTTTTGCACTCTCGCCAAATACTGAATAATATGCTACCATATAACAAGACTTGGGGCGTAAAAACGCCCTTGTAGCTCAATGGATAGAGCAGTCCCGTCCTAAGGGAAAGGTTGAAGGTTCGACTCCTTCCAAGGGTACCATTTGTCAAGATTTAAAGAGAACATGGGTAGGAACAAAAAAGCCAAAACCATTGCAATACGTTCGTTTACGGCCGCGCTTGGTTTAGCGTTTGGTATCTTAATCACCGCCCAGTGGCGTTCGGTCCCCGCCCGGGTCACTAATCCGATCGCGCCTTACGCCAGCTTAAAAGAAACCCGGGACGAACTGTACGATGAACAGAATCGGTTAAAAAGCGAGATTAAAAATCTTCAGCAAGCAATCGAAAAAGCACAAAAAGACAATGAAAATGTTGGATTAACCAAAGATGAACTAAAAGAACTCGATTATCGCAAAGCTCAGGCTGGTTTAACTAGAATGAGTGGTCCTGGCATTGTTATCGTCTACGATGATAGCACCACTGCGGCTATTAGCGAGGAATCAATTGTTCATGCGGCTGATCTTCGCGATACAATCAATCTCTTATGGGGCTCTGGAGCAGAGGCAATCGCCATTAATGGCCAACGCGTGGTAGTTAATTCGGCCATTGATTGTATTGTTAATACTATTCTCGTAAATAATACCCGTATCAGCAACCCCTTCCGTATCGAAGCAGTCGGGGACCAGGATCTAATGTATGAAAAGATTCAAAACCCCACAATTTTAAAGGACGTGCATCAGCGTAAAAATAGTCAAGGTCTGTACTTTGAGGTCAGTAAACGTCAGAACATCACAGTTCCTGTGTTCGATGGTAGTTACGAAGTCAAAACACTGGCAGGATCATAATGTTTAAAAAGAATGACTACTACATTATTGCGGTGGCCTGTTTCTTTCTGGGGATATTCCTAGTGGCTCAGTTTTATGCCGGTCGCGAGTACAGCCGGGTTATTCAACCTGAGAATAACGAGGTCATAGCGTTGGAAGTGGCTAAGCTCACAAAAACAAACGCCGACCTGCGCCGGGAGGTTCAAGATCTTACCCATAGTTTTGATGTCTACCGCAGTTCTACCGAATCCAATCGCGATGCTTATGAAAAATATCAGAGCGATATCAAGCGGCTCTCTATCATTAATGGCAACCTCCCGGCCTCTGGCCAGGGAGTCGTTATCTCAATTCAGGGCAAGTTGGATTTACCTAAGATTGTTGATTTGATCAACGCAATTAAAAACATCGGTTCTGAGATCATCTCTGTAAATGGTGTAAGAATTACCGTGAATCAGAATCTTGACCAGTTTGCTGGCCTTAATCAGTATGAGATCAAAGTAATCGGCAATAGTAAACTGGTAAAAACGGCAATGGAGCGAAAAGGTGGCATCGTCGACCAGATTAAAAATAAAGATATTGTTATAAAAATCGTGGAAAGCAATTCCTTAACAGTGGAAGTCGGTACGCCTTTGGAATTTCGCTACGCCCGGATCGTAACGGATAAATAATCGCGGAGGCAAGGTATGGAAAAAAATGTCAGAATTGATATCTCGGCATGGGCAGTTGCCAAGATTATCCTTGTATTAATGGGGTTTTACTTTTTGTTTCTTATCAGAGACATTCTGACCCTTTTGTTTATCGTGTTGATTTTAGTAGCAACCTTTAATCCGGTCATTAACTCATGGAGTAGGCGTATCGGACGAGCTCCCGCCGTTATCATCCTTTTCGCGATAATATTCGCAGTTTTTGCTGGCTTGATATTACTTATCGTGCCGCCGGTAGTTTCGCAATTGAGCCAGCTTGCAGGGCAGTATCCTCAATTTCTGACCCAGTTCGAGGGGCTGGAAAGTCTAGCGCCCGTACTGCAGAGAAATATCGATGCCATTTCTCAGGGATTGGCGAACTTCACAACCAGCTTTCTTAATATAACCGCAAATGTATTTGGTGGTCTAACAACCTTTCTGATTGTGGTCATCTTGACTGCATATATGCTCATTGATAAAGAGTCATTTACAAAATTTGCCATCTCCCTTTTCCCCTCTGACCACAAGAATCGCATCGTGCGCCTATTTAACAAGATAGGCCAGAAACTAGGCGCGTGGTTCCGGGGCGAAATGGCACTTGGTTTCATAATCGGTGCAATTTCATGGGTCGGACTAATGATCCTTCAAGTACCCTATGCTCTCACGCTTGCCGTTATTGCTGGGCTACTAGAGCTGGTTCCAACTGTTGGCCCGATTATTGCCGGTATTATTGCTGCTTCCATTGCCTTCTTTGATTCACCAATCAAGGGTATATCCGTTATTATTTTATACATCATCATTCAGCAGCTGGAAAATGCATTTATTGTGCCGAAAGTAATGCAAAAAGCTGTCGGCTTATCCCCCGTAATTATTATTTTCGCCATTCTTATTGGTGCGAAACTATTAGGGATCGCCGGCGCAATATTAGCGGTACCGCTGGCCGCTTCAATATCCGTTATTGTTCAGGAGTGGTCTATGGTTAGAGACACCATTAAAGATCAGGAAGACAAGATCGAAGCGCACGAGGAATAACTATGAGTCCAACCGGAAAGTCAAAAAAAGAGTTTTACAACAAAAAAGCTCGATTTGAGTACGAATTGCTTGATACATATGAAGCTGGCGTGGCACTGACCAGTGAGGAAATCAAAGCCATTCGTGCTGGTCGTGTTGACCTAACCGGATCATATGCGAAATTGGTTAGCGGCGAGATTTGGTGGTTGGGCGGGATGATAAACGTTCAAGAAGGCGACC
>JAKJEK010000082.1 GCA_022705465.1 Patescibacteria group bacterium
GGGATGTCAGCCTTTCCGGATGGGAGCGAACGAGGATACGATGAGGCTTGTTATGCAGATGTTGGGATGGCTTCTGGCTGCCATCGCAGGATGGCTCTACGGAATCGTTCGCATCAACTTCGATGTGCGGATCGATGAAAACACCGCAGTGATGGCCTGGCACGGCCTGGTAATTGCCGTTACGGTTGACTTCTTCATAGCTTGGGGCATCATGACTGGTGCCAGAGATGGTGATGATGCGCTGTGGCAACCAAAATACCGGTACCTTGCTGGTGTTATGGTTGTAAATGCCATCTTCACCGTTGTGGGAGCAATCGCAACGTTCAATGCACACAAGTACGACATCCACTATTGGTTAAGTGCCGATTTGGGGCAAATGGTGGACTTGGGCCATCTGTCGTTTGTCGTTATGGTCACCGGGGCGCTCTTGATATATTGCGGCAGATATGCCCGCCAGTCAAACGCAAACGCACTACAGCAGCAAGAGCCCGAGACTGCTGAGATAGGATGAATCGGGATGCCGAATACAGGGCCGCCGGACATATTGTTCGGCGGCACTTTTGTATCAGAACTATATATCAAGACTTAGGTGTACACAAAAGGGTGGAGCTCGGTGATAGCTACGGCATCAAAGAGAGACATTATAAGAGCGGATTTCCTTTCTAGCCATTATTAAATTGACATGCATCGGAAGATAATATAATCTTAAATCAGAAACAAATGGAGGGAAAACGGTGGCTAGAACGCCGGTTATTGAGCTAAAAAACGTAACCAAGAAGTATGTCTTGGGCACAAACGAGATAGACGTCCTAAAGGGCGTCTCTTTGGAGATTTTTGCTGGCGAGTACATAATCTTTTTTGGTCCTTCTGGTTCGGGTAAAAGCACCATCTTAAACACCCTGTGTGGCCTTGAACCACCAACCACCGGCGAAGTTATCGTCCGTGGAGATAATATCGCCAAGTATAATGAAAAAGAACTGGCCAAATATCGCCGGGATAAAATTGGCATCGTCTTCCAGCAATTTAACCTCATCAAATCCTTCAAAGTTTGGGAGAATGTTGCCTTTCCATTATCAAGCGATGGTGTGCCAATCAGGCGTCGTAAGGATAGGGCGCTGAAAATATTATCAATATTGGGTCTAGAGAAGATGGCATTTCGTCGACCTATGGAGCTCTCTGGCGGACAGCAACAGCGTGTCGCCATTGCCCGCGCCCTGGCCACTAATGCCTGGATTATTATCGCAGATGAGCCAACAGGCAACCTTGATAGCCGTTCTGCTGATGATGTTATGACCATCTTTCGCCTCCTGAACCAAAAAAGTAGGCGTACTGTTATTATGGTTACTCATAACCCCGATTACCTTAAAGAAGCAGACAGAGTGTATTATGTCAGAGACGGTCTTATTGCCAAAGAAGAGCGGAAACGTCATACCAGCGAGTCGTTTGATGAAGTTAAAGACATAGAGGATCTGAAAAGCCTTGTTTTTCATGATGATGCAAGGGATGAGAAAAAAGATAAAAAGAAGAAAAAGTAAGTGGAAAGATAGTGAGATCTAATATTCTGGCCGCAACAACACACCTCCAACTGACTCGCCAGTCATTAGAATCACCCTGGAGTCCAGGTGAAATTTATCGACATTATACGGATTGCAGTTGCCAACGTTAAGGGCAACAAAACCAGAAGCGCGCTGACAATATTGGGCATTAGTGTTGGTATTGCTGCTATCGTCTTTCTGGTTTCCTTGGGTTATGGTCTCCAGGAGCTATCGGTCAATAGGATCGCCTCTATTGAGGCAGTTAATACTGTTAGTGTCTCTACTGGTAAAATTGCAGCCCCTGACAAAACATTTTTTGACAAGTGGAACGAAGATCCCCGTATCGAAAAATCGATCATTGTTAATTCAACTCCTATTCAAGGACTCTATAATGGTACAAAAATCGATGGTGTTGCCAGTATTGTACCCTCTGATTATTTTGGTCTCGAAGGCATCAAGCCAGACACCGGCAACTTCTACAGTAAAGATGATATCGGGTCCATAGTCATCTCAACCGGTTTTCTTAAAGGACTCAACACTTCGGCGGCCAACGTGATTGGTCAGCCCTTGACAATAAAAATCTATATTAAGAACGCTAGTAATAAAAATACCGATATCATAGAGGAAACCCTTAAAGTTATGGGCATATACCTTGATGATACCACCGCAGCCACCTTTGTTTCTCCAGACCTTTTAGAAAAAACCGGTGAGCTACCCATCAACCAGGTCAAGTTGAAAGTAGCGGACCGGGGCCAAGTCCTCGCAGTAAAAAATGAAATCCAAAACGCCGGTTATTCCGTCTCCTCTGTTGCCGACACTATTGGCCAGCTTGATTCTGTGTTCAATATTATCCAAATTATCCTAGCTGTGTTTGGTGGAATTGCTCTTGTTGTTGCTTCAATCGGTATGTTTAATACCATGACAATTGCTCTCCTGGAGCGGACTAGAGATGTTGGCGTTATGAAAGCTACGGGCATGGAGAAGAGCGGCATCTACCTGATTTTCTTGTCGGAAGCTGTAATTATCTCTGCACTTGGCGGACTTTTTGGCATAATCCTTGGTTGGCTCACCACAAAAATTATTAATATGGGAGTTAACACCCTGGCTCAGAGTGTTGGCGGTGAACAAGTCGATCTCTTCTCAACGCCAGTTACCTTTGTCGCCATTATCCTCGGATTCTCTTTATTTGTCGGTTTCTCCACCGGTTTTTTGCCAGCAAGACGTGCATCAAACCTGAATCCTCTCGAGGCTTTGCGTTATGAATAACAAAGAAGTTTGCAAGGGTTGTTTAATATTCTTTTTTGAGGATATAAATGAACAAATCTAGCGTTTCGCAAAATAATCCAACTAAACAAATGGTAATTATCGTCTGTGGTGTCGCTCTACTGCTGATAGTCATTCTTAGTGGAGTGTACTTGATCAGGCGAGCAGTTGATAACAAAAAACCGGAACCCGATTACTTGACTCTAGCCAGAGAAGCCTCTTCAAACAGTGATTACACCAAAGCGGAGGAATTATATTTGGCAGCTTTGGAGAAGGATGATAATCCAAGGGTTAGAAAAGAGTTGGCTTTTATATATCAGTATGAGAACAAACCCGACATGGCCATTGAAGCCTATGAGGACGTCCTTGCTAATCAGGATTTGCGTGACGTTGGATCTGTAAACAATCTAGCCAACCTATATCGTGATAAACATGAGTACGATAAGGCGGAAAGTCTTTATCTTGAAGCAATTAACAAGAATGCAAACTTCACTCTTGCCATCATCAATTTAAACCACCTCTACATCTTGCAAGGCCAATACGGTAAGGGGATAGAACTGCTCTCGAAACACTACGACGGAACGGTGCGAAAAATCGACCTGGGCATTCAGTTGTATTCCAACTATAAACAAAGCGGAAAAACATCTGAAGCCGACAGTCTCTTAAGGGAACTTAGAGAACTTGATCCGGATAATCACAAGCTGCAATAGCCACGAGATAGACTTCATTGGGTTATAGCAGGCACGGCCAACAACCACGGACTAAAACGCAAGATCTGCACTTAACAAGCCGGTATATTTTCCTTATAATAGTAAGCAAAATGATTGGTTTTGTGAGGGAATCTGTGGTTAAATATGATCTTCATTCAACTCTAACGTCTCGCAAGAAGAGTCGCTCTTCTCATTTGAAATCGAAAAGACGAGTGGTCTTACCCAGGGGCGTCTTAGGTTTATCCACAGGTATTAAAAACGTTTTCTCTCGAAAAAGATCTCTTGATAAAGCCAAAACAAATGCTCAAATTGACCGGGCAATCAAAGAACTGGAAACCGAAGCTAGAAAGATTAGAGAGCTTGACCAAAAGATCATTCGACTTCAGCAATCAACAAGGACTTCGTTCGCAGTGGCTAGTAGGTTCCACATATATCTGTGTATGCGAAGCAAGCTCTACCACTCTGTCCACAATCTGCCCTACGCCCATCATCTAAACACATCCGCTCTTGTAATTTTCCTTATCTCCTTTAGTTTTGCTGTTGTTTCCAACTTCACTAGCTGGATGGGGCCTTCTGTTTCCAGGCATCTGGCAGTTAACTTTATTAAAGCTTCCAACGAGGATGATTCCACTATCTATACCAGAGACAACAAGAACCTAATCATTGGTTTCTCAAACAGGGGAGTAAAAAAGTAGGTATCAATTAGCGCGATAACGACACCTGATCAACCAGTTGATTGTCTTCCACTTGTTGATAACTCCTTCTGTTTCGGATTACAAAATATTGATATAATAGCTATAAGTGTACCTAATAAATGTAGCAGTAACCAAAGGGCGATAGAGCGCTAAACCAAACGAGCCGAAGGCTTCCCCTTAGGAACACAAACCTGCAACAACACCAGTTTATCTCCAGAAAGGTTGCTACCGTTTCAGGGTATTCAATATAAAGAACGCCGCATTCTCCCATTTTCCTGGTTTCAAAGCGCTAGTTGGAAAAGGGATTTGGGTGGGGTAGGCATACTAGGAGGGCATCGTTGGTAGAACGTGAGAAATCCAACAACTCACGCAAATATCCAACTCGACAAACCATTTTGTCGTTGTTTATTAAGGGTGCAAACAAACTGCAGCAGCAATTATTGCGATTATTAAAAAAACTCTTTGTAATTTCTTTCTCCCGTTTCCCGAAGGTTGATTTTCGAAAGA
>JAKJEK010000083.1 GCA_022705465.1 Patescibacteria group bacterium
CCGAGTGGGCCCAACCCGCTCAACAATCGTCGTTGCTTGCTTGTGGAGGCTAAGATCATTGGCCGAATCAATGGCTCTTCAAGAATTGAAGAGAAGAAAAAACTCTTTTATAACGATTCGGCTGCCTGTCGCAATCATTACTACACCTCCAGAATACTTTCCAGCGAGCCATGGGCAGCAAGTTCAAGTATTCAGGCGCCTTACATGGTGATTAATAACAATCATTATGAAATTACCAATATTAAAAACGCTTTATGGGGTTCAGTCCAGGTAGCCGACGCAGAACTTTTCATTAAACCGGTTGGGAACGGTATTGAGTACAAATTCGTGCATTCCGGAATAGGAACAGCCTATGGTCCGGCGAGCGTTATCAGGTCACACGGTTATTACATGGGTGTTGGCCGCAAGTTAGAGGCACGTATTGACCGGCAGTCCGGTACGCTCTATGATTTATTTGATTATGTTATTTATCAAGCTGACTAGGAGGTGTTATGGGAACTCTTGCAAAGACAATTCTTGTTGTCGATGATGATATGATCTTGCGCGAGATGTACGAAGCAAGGCTCAAAGAAGAGGGGTACACAATTATATCTGCCTCAAATGGCGAGGAAGCCTTAGATAAGGCCATCATGGAGAAGCCGGATTTAATACTGCTCGATATTATGATGCCCAAAGTTAATGGCATTGATGTCATGAAAAAACTTCGCGAGAGTGGCGCCACGTCTCATATCCCTATTATTCTACTAACTGCCTTGATGAAGGAAGTAGATAAGGTTAAGGCAATGATGACAGATGGTGACGCTTACTTGATTAAAAGCGAGATTATGCCCGGCGATGTGGTACGGACAATTGAGGAATCAATAGCCAAGGCTGATGCCACGGCATAACAAGACGAAACTATCAATTAAAAAACATTCCGGATAGATGCGGAATGTTTTTTAATTTGGGTAATTATTGAAGTGGTTGGAAAGGATTCTCTTTTCCATAACCAGGCTCTTCAACGCTGACAGGAGTACCATAATTCTGTGGTGATCCGATCTTTTCGTAAAGATCCTGTTTTATTTTTACGGCAACGCCGGAATAGTCTGCGTTCGAGCTACTGTCGGTGTTTGTTAAGCTGAAATAAATACCAAAACCACCAGCAAATATTACTGGAATAATTAGTGCTAAATATATTTTTTTTATCCTATTTACCATAAATATGCCCGTTAAGTGAGAAGTTCAAATGATTTTCCTTATCGCGAAAAACGTTTATAGATGAAATCGAGTTGAATCTCGCTAATCTCTCCATGGAAACTATAAAACCTATTAACGAGGTGTAATCCGCATTTCCGCTCATCATGAATTGGATTCTGTCATTACTCCCCTTGGCTTTCTTTTTGGATGCTGCATCGTCTTCACCATCCTTGCTTTCGCTCGATTCTTTCGTGGAATTCGATGTAGAAGTTGACGCTTGACTTGCTGTATTACTGGTTTTCGGAGGTTGGATAATAATCTCATTTACAGTCAAGTCACTTAAAGCAACTGCCTTCTCGGTGGCCAGTCCTTCGACTTGTACCAAAAACTGGCTGACATTTTCTTCGCTTGGCCACAAATCATTTGTTAATAAGTATGCGCGGTTGATTGATTCCTTGCTTCGATTGGCAGTTTTTAAAGAGTCCAGCTTGGCTTGCATCCTATCAACATCCTTCTGTTTTTCGACAACTTTCAACTGCATCGAAAGGATTTCGCGCACATTTGGCAATATTACCACCACTATAAGCACGGTCGACAGTACTGATGTTGCGGTTAGTAAAACTATAGCTTTTTTCCAAAATGGAGACATAAATTACCCCTGAAGCTCAGCAGTTAATGAAAAGTTTAAGGTACCAATGTCATGATTCCAACTAGATGTTTTAAAGAAAACGTTTTGAAAGTATGGTGATCTAGTCATTTTTTCTTTGAGCTTGGCAATATCACGTAGCGATCGTGCTTCACCGCCAATATTAACCCCCTTTTTCTCTTGATCCATAGTGAGAGTCTTAAGCGATACTTTCTCTGGCATTACGGTTGCTAACTCTTGAATTACCTGACTCCAAAGAACAGTGCCTTTCTTGGCCTTATCAATCTTTACCAACTTGTCATTTGTGAGAGCAATTTGTGTTTCTAGCTCTGCAAACTTCCGACTTTCTTCAATTAAAGATTCGTGCGCTTGTTCGACTTGCTTAAATCTCGATTTAACCGAATGGCTGATCGACAGTATCATCACCGACACAACCGCCAAAGCAATAGATGCGAATACCGAAAAAACAAAAACCTTGTTAACTGTCTTTTTTAGCTTCTTTTCTCGTTTAAGTTTTGGAGGAATTAAGTTAATTGTCATGAAACCTCTTATTCGTATTCATCCCTGAGCGCTAAGCCAAATGATGTTACAAATTCAGGATCAAGTCTATCTTTGGTAACGACTTCAAGTTGGGCTATGTTTGTTTTAATTCCAGCGGATTTTTCAAAGTATTTGTCAATACCCTTAAAGCAAGCGCCAGACCCACACAATAGAATTCGTTCAATTGGTTTGGGGCTGTAATACCGATTCTGGTGGTAACGGATGACATTGGTTACTTCCTCAACTATCGGTTCTACGACTTCTTGTTGCGATGAGCTATGTCCAAATAACTGGTCCTCTCCTTCTTTGATGGTAGGGAGAATGGTATTTTTACCAACACTGACGGTTGTAGTAAGCATAATATTATTTCTGTTCCAGACTGATATCCTGGATACTACTGTACCGATTTCCAAAATCAGTGAGCCGCGAGGTTCCTTTTTTGATAGTAGCGCCCGTCCTGCTGCAAGTGGTTTTGTCTCGAGAGCAACCAGCTCACAACCTGCCATCTGCGCGACCTCAACATAATCGTCAACCAGTTGCTTGGGTGTAGCAACCAGCAGTAAATCAACCAACGGTTCATTAGCATGCTCCATAAGTACTTGGTGATCCAGGTACATCTCTTCGATCGGAATCGGAATGTATTGCGCTGCCTCCATTGGTAGTGCTTGCTCGTATTCCTTCGGTGACATTTTTGGCATTTGAATAGTCTTGGAAAAAACAAATGTCTCTGGGAGAGCCGATACAATTTTCTTTGCTGTTATCGGATTTGGCTTTGCCGCGAGGCAGGCTTTCTTGATCATCTCTGCGGTGGCAGCTTTATCCTGGAACTTGTCTTTCTCCAGAATGCGCTTAGTTAGAGCATAGTTGCTGGCACCAAGCAGCCGGTTTTTACCATTTTCTTTGCGTAGTTCAACCAATTTCATGGTCTCAAAACCAATATCGAGACCAAATATACCCTTGCTGCTTGTTAGTGACCACAGCGCTGACATTCAGTACCCTCCTAGTTTGTGTTTCTCATACATTACATTAAAATTATATATTTCGCTGGCGATTATAGCAACATGTGCCGTTAACTATACTGCATTTACCAAGCCATAGATTGGCTGCAGTACTGATATAATTATGCCACCAATACCAATACCCATAACTACGATTAGCATCGGCTCGAGCATAGTGGATAAGTTTGACGTAATATTATCAACGTCTCGATCAAAGAAATCGGCCAAGCTATTAAATACCTGATCAATACTGCCGGACTTTTCTCCAACGGTTGCCAGCTGTGATACCATCGTTGGAAAGAGGGGACTGGTGCGCAAGGCCTTTGAGATGGTTTCCCCATTTTTCACTCGGGCAGCGACACGGGTAATCTCATCCTCGTAAAGGATGTTGCCAATGACTCCGCCCGTTACTTTAAATACCTCCATGAGCGGCAATCCGGAGGCGGCCAGGGCGGCAAACGTACGAGTGAATCGCGCCATATAAGATTTCTTCAACAGTAGGCCAATTACTGGAATTTTTAATATTGCAGTATCAAAGAAATGTCTTCCCTTTATTGTTTTTTTCCAACGCATTAGCGCGAAATAAGCGATGACACCGCCACCAACCATAAACAGGCCATAAGTTTTTAGGATCTCGCTCATTTTAATTACGATGCGAGTCAATAAAGGCAGCTCTACTCCAGCGTCGATAAATATTTGCTGGAGTTGCGGGATGATCACGACTAACACTAAGGCCATTACTGCCGCAAGCACAAACAGCACAAATACCGGATAAGCTAATGCTCCGTGGACTTTCCTATTCAAGTCATAGTCTTTAACCAACTGAACGGTTAACCGCTCGAGCACCTCATCTACCTTTCCCGTTCTTTCTCCAGATTTAACCATGTTTACGTATATTTCGTTGAAAGTTTTTGGATATTTTGACAGTGCCGCAGATAGGGGCGCACCACCTTCAATTTCTCTGATCACATTGCTAAGCTGTTCTGCAAAAGACTTATTTTCCGCCTCCTCCCGTAATGATTTGAGCGACTCAACGATCGGTAAACCTGAACGGATCATTAGCGCAAGTTGTTGAGTAAAGATTATTTTATCCTTTAAGGCGATTTTTTTCGAGAAAACAAAATTCATCTCGCTCTTGTGGCGAAGGCTAATGGGGTAGAGATTCTGCTCCTTGAGTAAATTTACTACGGCCTTTTCATCACTGGCGTCAACAGAACCCCGCACAACCTTACCATCGTGTCCTTTTGCAACATAGTTAAATTGCATAAAACCAGCCCTAATCTTTGGTAACCCGC
>JAKJEK010000084.1 GCA_022705465.1 Patescibacteria group bacterium
TCAACAATTTGCATTTTTTGGCCGGGATGAAGATTTAATGCCTCCCTGACGGTTTTTGGTATAACAACTTGATATTTTGGTGATACGGTTACTGATTGCATGCCAATACCTCCATCGATCTATTTTGTGCTACGATATCATGATCGATATGGTTTTGTCAATGATATTCATACCCAACGAAAAAAATCAGCCGGAGCGTAGCGATCGGCAGGATTGCTTTTGTTGGGCTGCTATTTGGACGAATGTTCAGCGGCTGCATGTAACTTGATACCCAAGGCGCCAATTACTTTAAGAACAGTATCGAATCCCGGACTTCTTTCACCGGACAGGGCTTTATATAAACTCTCACGTGATAATCCGGCATCACGCGCAACCTGAGACATGCCTTTAGCTTTTGCAATGTCGCCTAACGCCTTTGCAATAAAGGCCGCATCACCTTTTGATTCCTCAATGCACATTTCCAGATAAGCTGCCATTTCCTGAGGTGTGCGAAGGTGCTCGGATACATCATATTTTGTTGTAACTGTTCTTGCCATGATTTACTCCTACAAATTTCTTGCCAAGCGAAGTGCGGTTTTAATGTCTTTTGCCTGTGACTTTTTGTCTCCACCCGCCAGCAGGATTATCACCGTACGTTCACGCTTGATGTAATAAACCCGATAGCCGGGACCATGATCAATACGCATTTCCGAAACACCTTCACCCACTGGCTTGACATCTCCGGGATTGCCCATAGCCAGTCTTTCAATTCTTGCCTGTATGCGAGCACGACCTCTAATATCTTCTAGGCTGTCAATCCAGTTAGCAAATATTTCGGTTTTGCGAATTTCAATCATGGCAGTACTGTAGCCTAATGGCTACACTTTGTCAATAGATTCTTGAATGAATATTTATGCCCAACGTGAGCAAATAACCGGCACTGAGCGACAGCGAAGCGTCCGTGTTAATTTGCCTTGTTAGGCAAGTCATTCCTTCCCAATGAATTCTCCTTCTTCGTTAAGAACATAAGTGGACACGCGGAAGTGAAATCGCGGCCCTGAGTGGTCATGAATGATCTGCAAGTTCCCACCGCACTTGTGCTGAAAGTCATGCGCAACATTATCTTCAGAGTTAAATCTTAGTGGAGCGGTTCTATCAGACCAGCACTTTAGGCATCTTGCTTTTGATTTTCTCCTCTTCGCAATTTCAAGCAATCCGCCAACCTCGGCTATCTCCTTGTCCAACCATTCAAGTTGATCCTGCAATTGCCTCTTCTCTGGCCGATGCCGGAAGTTGGAGAGGAGACCTCGATTCAACTCATCCTGACGATGGCGTACCTCAAGCCGTTCGCGCTCTTTTGAAACCAACTCGTTGTGCAACTCTCCTTGATTCATTCTTTCGATATCGGAATAGCTTGCACAGTCGTAACACCATCCTTTGGCACGGCCCGTCTCGACGGTCCTCCCGTTCGTGGTTTGATATCGAATCCGAATAGGGCGATACACCTCGCGTGTTTCGTAGTCGCAGCCAGTGCAGACAATCCTTGACGAATCAATTGACATAGAGGTTTCTCCTAATAACCCAGATAGTTACCTCGCGCCTAACGACCAAGCTTAGCCGTGTGAGGAACGAACATCGGCTACAGCGTCTTGTTGGGCCGGATACTTTGACCAAGGTTTGATCTTTTTTAGTATGGGGGCAAGAGAGCGCTCGATTACCTCAGTATCATGGGCGGCTTGAGCGCGTAACCAGTAACCGTTGGTTAAACCAAAGAAACGACACAGTCTTAAATCTGTATCGGCTGAAACCGAGCGCTTGCCGCTGATAATTTCGCTGATACGCTGGGCTGGCACACCTATTTCCTTGGCCAATCGATACTGACTTATCCCCATTGGCTTTAAAAATTCTTCTAATAAGATTTCGCCAGGAGTGATGGGTTCTAACTTCTTCATAATAGATACTCCTCAATGATAATCGACAATTTCGACATCTTCTGCACCTGCATCCGTCCAACGAAAACAGAGTCGCCATTGATCGTTAATTCGGATACTGTGTTGATCAAAACGATTACCCTTAAGCGCCTCAAGGTGATTGCCAGGTGGGACCCTTAAATCATCAAGTCGGCCAGCGATTTCGAGCTGCCTGAGCTTTCGTCGTGCAATCTTGGCAATATTATCGAACTGCCTGACATAATTACCTTTTGATAGCGCTTCTGTGTTTTTACATTTAAATGATCTAATCATATATCATATAATAACGCATGTCGTGATTAACGTCAAGCATGATTAATTGTGCGGCCCAACGACAGAAATGAGGCGCCGGCGCACCGACGTTTGAAAAAAACCGCCAGCTTATTTCCGGTCGCCTCGATTTTATTGTTGGCCTTCGCTGTTAATTTTCGATGCTGTTTCTTCCAAGCATTTGATTAATAAATCCCTGAATTCTGGATGAACTTTGTAATTATTTTTTATTTGACCGTGAAAACCACCACTCTCAAATTCAATTATCTGCCTAAGGTGTGGATTCGATTTCTTTGTTAGAAATTGAGAAATATTGCTGAGATAACGACCCGTCTGGCCGATGTCGTCACCAATGCCAGCTTCTTGAAGTGCTGCCTTGACCTCCTCGCGCTCATAAGCACGCGGTTCCTGAACGATTATTTCGAGGAAAGCACGAAGACGCGGCGTTAAATCGCTCGAACGAGTGAGAGACTGTATTATTCTTTCTCTTAACTGATCGTCTGGAAGATTAGCCTTTTCAAGTGAGAATGAACTCTTTCCTGGTTCCCTCTGCACTTTTTGTTTCGTTTCTTTCTTCTGGATATAATTTTTAGCTTCAGGCAGCGGTATTATTATCTCCGAATTTACGAATAGACTGCCCGTACCGTCGAGGTGCGGCGTAAGTCGAACACATGCTATGTCAATTTCAAATTCGCGAAGCCAGAGAACTGCAGATATAACTTCCGAATTGAATTCTTTTGATACCAAAATTATACGTTGCTGTTGATTAAGCTCCTCAAGTTCGCTGTCTATAAATGCTTCAATTTTATCTTGGGCGTCATCATCATTTGAGCCGAGATATTCTGCAAAGGTTTTATAAATTTCATCTTGCGTAAAACTTGAACAGTAAGATGCATATTTGATGGCCTGCCAATCGACATCAGTTCCTGAATCATCTCTTTTTAACTCAATAATTACTAATGCACCTTGCTTATCCACGGCCAAAAGATCAAGCCGCTTGCCTGAAGGCAAGAAAAGCTCCTTAGCTATTATGAGGAGTTCCTCTCCGAGAATTTTAGGCGTGCCGCTTATCCATTCTTGAATATCAAATCTCTCTTTAAGGTTGAGAGTGCCAAAGGCAGTGACTGGTATTTCAATCAGTTTTTTATTTTCAAGGTCTACTTTGTACATCTGTGTACCCCCATTGAAATATCGTTATATTTTTGGCCCAACGGCGAGTGCGACCGCGCAACTCGCCGTAAGGGCGCGCGCAGCGCGGCCGTACGAAAAGCTCACCCGGAGCAACCCAGCGGGCTGCGATCGGGTGGAGCGCCTGGTTACGCGCTTTTTTTATAGTGCGAGGCATACCAATCTACTACCTCTCTGATCATTCTCTGGTAAGAGGTATTCTGTGCCTTTGCATGTTCTTTGAAGAAAGTGATACTCGATTTCTTCAAAGAAATAGTTACTTTAACATTATCCTCTCTCATAACTAACTTATCCGGGGGCGGGAGAAAGTCTTTGATGACTTTCAGCTGACCCATAGGTTCTTCAGTATATTTTATTTTGCTCTTCATAGATTTTCTTTCCTTTCCTCCAGTAGCCCGCACCATAGATGCGGATAACGTTGCCTCGATACGTAAACCTAACCGTCAAAATACCTTCACCGACACGCCCCATGCAATAATACCGATTTTCGTCAGTGCTATGGGTAATGTCTTCCGCAATAATACGATGAGGATCAAGAAAAGCGTGTTGCGCAATTACAAAAGAAACGCCATGCTTTGATTGATTTTCTTTATTCTTCTCCTCATCCCATTCAAACGTTGCTTT
Organism: Patescibacteria group bacterium; assembly: GCA_022705465.1. Classification (GTDB taxonomy): domain Bacteria; phylum Patescibacteriota; class UBA1384; order XYA2-FULL-43-10; family 1-14-0-10-43-13; genus JAKJEK01. The sequence goes on from JAKJEK010000084.1 coordinate 4,032, forward strand.
TTTCATGTGCTTATTATGTCAGAATTACGTATTTAATGCAATATAATAATATGGGTATATGTATGGCTATATTGTATTTATTTTCATGCGTAACGGCGAGTTGAGCGAAATCACGGCGGGCTGACATGCTTGCATGCCTGGGCCGACGGGATTTGCGCTCGAACGATTTGTTCGAGCGCGCGAATCAGCGCGTGGTCGGACTAATCGGGCGAGTGCGACCGCGCAACTCGCCGTACGGGCGCGCGCAGCGCGGCCGTACGCTCGGCCTCTGCGGCGGCGCGTTAGCGACGTACGCAGCAGGCCGTTGTTGGCAGTCTTATGGGATGCTGACCCATTTCTGCCACGCCGGACATTTGTCGTTACCCGTCACATTCCGTTTTGGATTTGCCAAGCAGGGAGTCCGGCCCGCGTCGGCAAAGACGTAGAACGGTTTGTATGCTTGCATGCCGAACCGTCGTGGGCCTTGGTAGAAGTTGCACGTCGCGCACTTCTTGTCCGTCACCTTGAACGTTCCGTAGGCGCTCACTCGTCTTGCCCCTTCTCTTCCGGGACTTGTTCTGCGGCAAGTTCATC
>JAKJEK010000003.1 GCA_022705465.1 Patescibacteria group bacterium
CACACCTCGAGTGTTGGAGTCTTTGTAGCCAAATAGCTGATAAAGATCACCGCGCTCCAAACCCAACTCCAATGTCTTCCGTTCCGGTATCTCAATGTTCTCAATCGTCTGTTCGCGTGATGGAATTGCTCCCTCGTCCCGATAGTAGCGAACAACAACGTTTTGCGTAATTTTTTCCGGTATCTTGGAGTCGGCTCTAGCTAGGCCTGATCGCAACCACAATTTCATTGCCTCCGTACCTAAATCCTTGCTTGACGGCTCGAAGCGGGTTTCTCCGCCCTCTAGTCTAATCTCTTCATCTGTTGCCATTCTCGGTGTGGCAAGCTGTCTTGTTAGAACATGTATGCCGATCGTTAACAGTGCCTCTTTGTTACCGGTCATTCCGGCTTCCCAGGTGTTAACCACAACCTCCTGGGGTGTTCCACCTACCGGTGGGACTTGGTGTACAATTGTGGCTGGCAAATTATAGGCGGCGCTCGCCACGGCCAGGTGCCTAAAACCATTGACCGTGTCGTCGAATCTTTTCTCGCCAACCAGCTCTAAATACTGTCGGGGGCTTACAGTGCGTTTCTTCAATTTTTCCGTCGTGCCAATTGGCAAGCGAAGCAGGTTATCCATATATTGTGGCGTGGTAAAGACTAAGTCTCCGCGATATTTGCCAAGTTGCCTCTTGAATTCATTAATATTATTCTTACTATCTTCGATGAAAAGCGATGAATTAATCTTGCCGTTATCCAAGTCTAATACCTGCTCAATTGCTCTCGCGCCAATTTGGCGGTAGATTGACCGTATTTCAACGGGTTGCTCGCCGGCAGAAATGAACCTCTCTTCATTAAGTGCGCCGTTCTGCAGATTCATTTCGTATTCAATCTTTCGCAAGCCGACGTTGAGTAGTGTTGATTCTAAATTATGCCCCTCTGCGTCTCTCACGGGGTTTTGGCTGCTTAGAGAGCCAAGCGGCAAACCCAATCGCTTCTCTATGGCAGCTTGTCCGATAATCACATGGACGTCGTCAATGCTTTCTAATATCTTTCCGGCAAACAGCTGTCTTGGAAGTCCAAAGTAATCAGCAAAATAGATACCGCCTAGATCTTGCAGTGTTGATTCTAAATTACTTCCGCCAAAACTGCCGCTCGGAGAGTTTATAACCTCTGCCAGGATCGAACGTCCAACCAAACCAACTACATCTGAAAAACTCGACTGTGAAAGGTCGCCTTCAAAATCACTTGCATCTCTGCCTAGCGAATCGATCAAATCAGTGACGCTCTCTGCGGCAGCTTCTCGCAGTAATCCTCCGATATCAATTGCATTGCTGCCGCCCGAACTCGCATAACCCTCATCGCTTTGCCAGGCAAGTTTGATTGGTCGGGCTGGTTTCTTTTCCTTTTTATCGCTACCAATCCGGCGCTTTTTAATGACGGTACAACGTATATCGTCAATCTCGCTGATATCGACGGCCTGGCCATAAACGTGAGCTGACACATTGGGTTCTGGTGCGCTGGCTGTATCGCCATCTTCTATGTAAACATCCGATTGGTTGCCTTCCTGGTCCTCTGCCACCGCATCAGGAGCGTCACCACTGGATCTGGTTTGACCGCATTCGGCTGCCGTCATACCGTCGCAAGAACTCTGGCTGGCATAAGTATCCAAAATTGCTTGGGATTCGGTTGACAACGGTCGCGTCTGGGATTGAAGTATCTTTTTGACTTTTATCCGCCAGTGCCCGGCGCCTCCCTGGTCTTTTGGGGTAACTAGATAAATCAGCGTTCGCAGTATTCTTACGTCGATTGAAACATAGTTTTCGACCATGTTTCTTGCTTTTTCTATCAGTGCTTTGCGATCGGCTGTCGTCCTGGTCATTGCTGTTAATTGAGCGTCAGAAAATCCGACAAGGCACCTGATTGTCGGCAGTATGGATATAAGCGCATCTCCGCTTTCGGACTGCTCTGCGTAACTCAAGGTCTGTAATAGGGCGTCTTTCCACTTATCGCCGAAATTCTGACGGGCCTGCCGGATCAAATAATAAAACCGCTGACGGTTCTCGTTCTGAATAGTTAACGGATCGTTCGGATTACCGTACTTTAGCCAATTGAAATACTGAGTAAGAACGGTTGTATACTCTGCGTGTGATGCGACAAGCTGGCGCTGGCTCTCATATTCACTGTGGCCTAAGGGTACCTCAATTATTGTCCAGACTTTACCTAAAGGCACAGTAGTTCCTGCTAACCGGGTAATTTCGTCTCGAACCTGGACACGCTCGGCTGAATCTATCTGGTTGTATATCTCGGCAGGGTTGAATTCAAAATCAGGTGCTGCATTGGAGTTGGCGATACAACGTGAAGTCAGCAAAGAGTCCATATCGGTTGGCCGTAAAATCAGTCTGGCGCTCCCCGAAGTGATGAACAAGTCATTTGTGGTAATCGAGTTCTGGGTCCCGGAGTACTGGGATAAGATGTTGGTCAGGTTTTGACTGGCTGCATCTTCTACGGATATGCCCTCGGATTCTCGAGCCAGGTCCTCCCCAATCATCTCGTTTGGCCCAACCAACCCGTCTGGATCTTCGGGAAAAGTTTCAGAACCGTCATCATCAACATCTTCAGAGCTTACTCCACCCTCAGTGTCTGCATAGGCAACCGGAATCAACCTGATAAACGGGTCTATCAGGAGGGATAACGTAAGTAGTACTAGTATTAGTTTTGTCGCAAATTGCTTCATTTCTATTGAAGATTTAGAATTCGTTTAACTCGTGTCCACATATATGACCCCCAAACGGTGTTGGGGTTATTGCTGTGATCAAGCACGTCTGACTCAGTTGTCCGGACGCACAGGCCTTTGTACTCCAGTTGGAAATGCACATGACCGATACTGGAGATTGTGCCAATCTGGTCGTTAATGGTGACGTCGCGCCCCTCAGGGATAGCGTTATCAATGTGGGCGTATACTGCCCGGTAGTCGCCGTTTTCAATCACCACAAACCGGTGATTGTGGCCGTCGCTTGTACTTCGTATGACTCGTCCGCCAAAGGCGGGATAGACTGCCGATCCTTGGTTTGATTTTAAGTCAACAGCGTCGCAGGTGCCTTTATCGTAGTAGATATAAATTCCATGAAAATTAACATGCTCTCTTCGTGAGTACGATCCGCCATGAAGCGTTGTATTCAGTCTGATTAATGGATCAACTGGCACTCTTGTTGGTCCTGTGAACCTCGGTATACCCCTGTCTCCCAATAGCACCAGCAGTTCTTTTGTTCGCGTGATCACTGTTCTACCTGTTGTTTCATTGGAATTTGAATAATAGGCGGAAACATCATTTAGAACTTGCTGAGCCTTATCTTTAACATCCTGGTTAGCCGAATTAAGTAGTGGTTGGCAATACTCAGAAATCCTTGTTAGAAGTTCGGTACTTAATACTGATCGTACTTCCTCATTTCCCGTTAACATCAACACCTTGTTGATTAAGTCCTGATCAGCAATCGGATCACTCGCTTCCACTGGAGTGATACCTGTTCTTCCGTCATTCATACCGATGAAATAACCAAACAAACCGAGACCGAGAATTATTAACAGTATGGCGCCAAGAGTCGCCCATCCATATGGATTCGATAGCAAAAACACTGCTGCTCGCTGAATTACCGCTTTGGCGACTTTTGCGGTAATCTTCTTAAGGACATCTTTAATATACTTCTTGACCTGGCTTACCGCTTTTCTGGCAACGCTCTTGACTGAAGTCTTAACTCCCTCTTTTACGGCATCTTCCCGAACCTTATTGCTAAACCGATCGAGTGCTCCGGGGCGCTGTTTTTCGCGTGCTTGTTCATCGACTGGTTGCCCAAAAGAAGTTTCCGCGTCAGTTGGCGATTCCTCTTCAATTCTATCCTGATTACCACGGCCGTCGTTACCCTTATGTCTGCTAAGCTGGCCGGAAAGCAGCGAAATCTCTGACACGCCCATGGCCTCTATCTGCCGCGTAACTTGCTGTGCCGTTTCGTATTGGCGACTCGATAGTGCTCGGCCCAATGAGTTAAGAGCATCATTCAGCGGACCAATACCGTCGATTTGGCCAGAAGTCCTTAGCTCTGTACTGGCAGTAATTGCGTTGGAAATATCCCCGTTCTCTAGTGAGGAGATCAACCTTTCAAAATTTTGAGAAATACCAAAAAACTCGCTCATTCCCATATTCTGAGCGGCGCGTGATTCTGCCAGGGCAGTTCGTAGTACGCCCTGTCCCCCGCCTTGGAGGATACTATTAATCCTGTCTTTGCTCCTGCGAGCATCGAAAAGTGCGCTCAAATCCCCTCCACTTTCCTCAATTTCTCAAAACTGGTCGAACGGTTAATCCCCGACCTTCAAGGCAAAAATACCCTCCTTGGTTTCATATATAACAATTTTACCATCATTTGATGCCAATAAGGAATAGATAAACCCCTGATCAATTTTATTAATCACAAAATTGCTTTTTTCCCGTTTTGCAATATTATATCCAAACAGAGACTCAGCCTGGTTGAGCGGGTTATATGTCGCTATGGTTAACCCGTTTGCATCATTATTCCAGGCTACTTTTCGGACATCGGCTCGTATATTTAGCTCTTGCATATTAGAACCGTCAGTATTTACAACAGATATAACTGATCTGACTGGCGAGCCATCATCTTTCGAGTAAGTAGAGACTAAAATTTTGTTATTATCCTGGGAGAAAATTGCGTCGAGCTTATTGCCGCCACTCGTAAGACGCTTAAATGTTCGGCTATATGCGTTGAATAAGTAGATATCGTTATTTTCGTATTTCGTACTCCTTGGGATTACCAGCAGCCACTCCGAGTCTGGGGACCAGCGCAGTATTGGGTTCTCGATTCCCGCCTCAGCCAGATTTGCAACCCTGGTAGTCTCAGTGTTGGCAATGTTGGCAAAGATTAACGATTTCTCACCAGTACCGGGCTCGTAGTAGTAAGCAATTTTGGAATTATCCGGCGCCCAGGCCGCGCTGCCGATATTGGTACCCCATAGAGACTCAGTCTGGCTGATAAAATCGTATTTTTTAAAGTCAAAAATATAGATTCCGTTTTTTTTGCGAAACAACGCCAAGTCACCGGTTGGCGACCATATAATCTCTTCGATTCCGGTAAGTTTTGGCTCGGTTAAGCGAGCGATGTTTTTTATTTGAACCTCACCATTTCCATCAAGTAATATCTTTGCTCTATAAATAGTGCTTCCATTGTCACCAAGATAACGGATCGTATTAAAATCGCTATCCTGACTTAAAAACTGGCCTCGATCTGTTACTGTCACTGCTCTGGGAACCTCTGGCAACTGTACTTGGACTGTTTTGCGTTGTGCTCTTTTAAGCTCAATCTCTTCAATATGAGAAATATAGCCCTCGGCCTCTATCTTTATTGCATATGATCCTGGCGCTAAAATCTTCCTGACTTTACCTGTTCGGCTCAGCTTAACCGGCGCGTTATTAATTGTGACGTAGGCATTAACCGGGGATGCCTCGATGGTGAGAAAAGTGTGCGTCAGAAACCAATACAGGCCAAACAAGGCCAGTAGGGTAACAATGGTTATGACATAAAACTTTAGAGTTACCTTTTTTATTGTATGCGGGTTCATTTCTTTTATCCGTCTTAAATACAACTATCGCCTGTTGATCCCAAGTCGGCCCAGACTCGTTTCATATAATTAGGCCCCGGATCGTTTTTTGCACCTCGACATCCTTTGCTTAACCCCTCCCATGATCCATTTCTGCTCTGTGTTTGTAGATGACCAAAAATCCCACGCTTCATATCCAAGTTCTCCTTGTTTCCTATGACATTTGGAATGTTATAGGTCTCAACAAGATACTTTACTGTGTTGAGCACGGCCTGGTATTGGGTGGTATTATCCATCAGCTCGCGCTCAATATCTGCTGGCGGTGTATTAACAGTGCCGCCTACGATCTCTATTCCAATCGCAAAAGAGTTTCCGTCACCTGAGCCGCTCGCCACCCTGGTATCTAGTGGTAATAATTGATATACCTTACCATCCTTATCAATTATCAATTGAGTGTATGATCCTGCACTAGTCATGGCGCTAACTGCACCCTCAACGTTCTGGCCGGCTGTCCAGTGCAGTACGATCCCTGAAACCAGCATTTTCCCCTTAACACGCGGTCCTGATTCGTTGCTGGCCGTTAACCAGTTTTGCTGAATCTTTTGGATAAAAAATGGTGCCGGTCTGTCTCCGGTGCCGCCAGTTCCTTGTGTTGTTACTGTGGAGCAGCTTGGTAACAACTCCTGAAAATACTGCCAGGCGTCCTCCTGGTATTTCTTTTTTGTTTCGCCACTCATCGTGCCACCAGTTCGTAGCGTATAGTCAGTAATTTCCCACTCCTTAACGGGCTTACCCTGGTTCTGCGGCAGGTCGCGCCAATGCTGGTAAGCACCCACCCCTGAGGCGTATGCAAGTGCCACGCTTCGGATATGGTTCTCGTCTGTTGTCATAGTGTCTTCAACATGGATGTTATTTTTTAACATCTGGCTTAAATAGTTCGCGGCTGCAAATGCTGCATATTCATACTCAAAACTATACCGTTCGGGATCGTTGCGAATCACTTGATTTTTGGAACCATTAGTAGGGTCGCTGGGGTCAACGGCGTATCCCTGCCATGTTGGCGGTTGGAACTGAAAAGGCCCAAGCGCGTTAGAGCTCGACCTCTCCTGATTCCTTTCCGGATGGTACCACTCTCCGGCATGCTCGGAGCGATATATCGCACCGATCAGTGCCGGCTGGATTTTGAATGCTTCGGCCGCTCTGTTTATGTGGTTGACGTACTCAGGTGGAGCATCAGCCCAGGCGCAACTAACATTGCCATAAGTTCGGTTGTTGGGTGATGGTTCCCCCCACTCCAATAAACTGAATGCTGCTGCAGGTAGCATAACTGAAAACATTGCAGCGGATCCAAATATTGAGGTAGCAATGGCAGTCTTTTTGATCATGTTTGCCTAAGGCTAATACTAATAATGATTAAACCAGGATTAACCGCCTAATAGTTGCTTTGGATCAGTGGTGATGATTTGGTCCTCTGCATACGAAGCAACCACTTTAATTGCTACGTGATTCATGCCGGCAAAGAATAGGCCTTCACCAACGTCAGATTCCAATAATAAGTACTTTTCTCCCTCTGTCAGATTAAAGACATCGGCAATGGCATCAACGGATGCTGTAGATTGTTTCATTAGCATTTGCATCGACGAATTTGCAACAACCGCTTTCCCATATCGGCTCGACAGGAAGTCCTCAACATCCTGGCTAATAATGGTTAGGCCAAGATAGTACTTTCTCCCTCTTTTAGCTAAGCCGTGTAAAAACTTGGCCGAGTCTTCGTATTGCATCATCCACCAGGCTTCGTCAATCACCATGATGCGCCGCCGCATATCCATGCGAATTCTGGTCCAGATATAGTTTAAGATCGTATACATCGCGATCGGCCGGAGTTGTTCTTCTAAATCCCTCACCGAAAAAACAACGAAACCAGGCTTGAGATCGAAATTCGTTTGCTGGTTATAAAGCGAAGCAAAAGACCCTTCAACATACTTGGTCAGCCTTGCCCGCAATGAATCGGTTCCGCTCATATTTGACAATACGTTGAACAAATCCTGCAGAACTGGCGGCTCATTACCCTGGCTATCCGGGTCTGTCGTAATATCTTTCAGGGCATATGTTTCATACAGTGCCTTATCGACAATTGCATCTTCTTCAGGTGACAGACCGGAAACCATAAGGTTGATCAGTCCGTGTAATGATGCAATATTGCTTCGAAGGACATCCTCGCCAGAATCTTTAGAATTTACCGGCAAATCGAACGGATTAATCCGTTGGTCTGAGTTCAACGAGATGGTTAAATTACTTCCACCGACCGCCTCGCAGAGCGTATTATATTCATTTTCCGGATCAATAATGATCACATCAGTGCCAAGCATCAGGTAGCGCAGACACTCAAGTTTTACAAAATAGGACTTGCCGGAGCCTGATTTAGCGAACACAACACTATTGGCGTTTTCCAGATGGAACCGATCAAAAATAATTAACGAATTGTTGTGTCTGTTAATACCGTACAGTATTCCGTCATCTTGGGTTAGCTCGTTTGAGGTAAACGGAAATGTTGAAGACAGAGAACCAGTATCAAGATTGCGCAGAACACTAAGCTGGTCGTCCATCAACGGCAATGTGGTGGAGAAACCTTGCTCCATCTGGAATATCGCTTCTTTAGTGTAAATCAACAGCCCGCCAAGTGTTGATTCCAGCTGGTCGGTGACGGTCTTTAATTCTTCAAGCGTTTGCGCATACAAAGTAAAGTACAGGCCATATTGAAATAGTCTTACCTCTCCACGCTGCAGGACATCTCGCAGTGTTTCAATGTCGCCTAAAGCCGTCTCCAGTTCAGGGTCTCTCGGAGCACCCTTCTCTTGATCAATCATCATTGTCGATTCAAGCTTGCCGACCTGTTTTCGCAGTTCATACATTACATCCTTGGATTCCAGGGGATGAATATACATGCCCATATCTAGTGTAATGTCGTAATTAATAATCGGAGATAGCCAGTTGGTTTCCAGATAGCGGGGATAGGTGAACACAAATAGCGTCTTGGCAAAATACGGGCCAACCTGAATATGATTAGGCGTAACGGCAAAAGCAGCAGGAGCTATAATATCCCGAATAGAGACGCTACCCTCAGCGACTTTCTTTCCGCCTTGTCTTTTTTCCCAAAAAGAACCAGCCGGATTTTTCTCCCGCTCTTCAATATTTGCGCGCGCGATTGCTCTTGGATCCTGGGGATTATTCGGTGAGATCATATTCTGGCTATTGTCCATATGCTTACCTTAAATTATGGATTTAATTGCTGATTTGATGGTGGCGGAGATTGGGCGGCAGACTGGTCTGGTTGGGTTGTGGCCGCTGATGGTGGATCCTGGCTATTTTCCATATCCGATTCGGCCTCTTTTGTTTCGCCAACTCCATCCTCCTTCTTATCTGTTTGTGGCTCAGGAGCTTTTGGTTGGGCTGGTTGCGTCATTGCTACCTGCCTTTCGCCCTCTTTCATCATCTCCTGTTGCCGCAACATTGATTGCTCTTTTTGGTGGGCTATTACCTCGCTGGAGTTATCAATTACCTTCTCTTCCGTCTCATTTTCACCTTCTTTGTTTTCGTCCCGTTTTTCGCTTATGTGCTGGACTACAGGAGATGACAATGACTCAGCTTCCGTAATACGCTCTTTTCCAGCGATTTCCGGGTTATATATCTGATAGAAAAGCTCGATTATCTCCTCTGTAGTCAGCTGAACGCACCGTAGTCCCATTCCTCCCAGGCCGGAAGCGACAACGTTTGCCCGTTGGCGCAACTCCTCAGAATTTCGCTTAAATTCATCTTCGGTAATTCGCAATTCCGTAAACGTCTTTTCTTTATTGAATAATTTACTGATAAACGATCCTCCTTGCAGCGTGACCGGTTGGAAAGGGACGGCCACATAGAAGGTCTTTTTCATGATGTTGGCCAGATTGATCAGCTGCCCTACAAAATCTACATAATCCTCTGTTTGGATTCTTAAAAGCTCATTGTCTTGTTTTTTGGCCAATCCTTTGATTTTTTGCAGGTAAGGCGACAAGTCTAATCGTGCCGATCTCATCACCACTTCGATTGGAAAATGAAGCGAGTTAAGGAAGCTCTGGTATTGAAAGATGAGAGCGTTCTGCTCCTGCTCGCTTTTTAGAGCAAAGTTTACTGTCGAAACTGACATAATGATTCGGTAGCCACCGTTTTTTAAAATAACAACACCATCCTTGATGCCGGCAATATTAATCGCTTCTTGTGTGGCAAATAAACTCATAATATATCCAATTAATTATTCGGTATCTAGCTTCTGGGCTAATTGTTTGATTTCCTCTTTGCTAACGCTCTTGCTTTGGTCGGCCAGTGAGGACTTAGCTTTTTGCGGTGAATAAATCACCACCCTCAAATTGTCTACATACTGATGATGCCAAATCCGTTGCTTTGGATTTGACATAAATTGCACAGCTGCCAACAGGAAGTCTAAAAAAGGCCTCTCATTGATCTTAATAAAAACCAAAGCGACCGTTAACATTGCGCCAGGAACAATCAGTACCACCGAGATCGGGGAGGGTACCGTCATATAAATGCCATAACAAAAACCCAGGCCAACGACTGCATACAAAAACTGGATCATCGTCAATGGCCCGATAATGCGATCCTGCATATCGATGTTTTGCGGCACTTTGTAGCGCACACCCCTCCAGAGTACTGAATTATCAACCACGGCTCGCATACACAAAAGAAGGTTTGCCTGATATTCAAAGTATATCATACCGCAATATCTAAGAACAATAAAGTAACGAATGTCGACTAAGCACCCATTGTTCTATTTATGCCGCCCCCTACTTCTTCGCCAAAGGCAGATAGAAACGCAACCACCTCGTCTTTAATGCCCGATCCGCCCCCCGATTGTCCCTCTTGGCCTCTGGGCCTATCACCATAACCTTCATGGCCATTCCACCCAAGAGACTCTAACCCCTCTTCGGGATCGTATTTCTCAATGCTGTCGGCAAACTTGCCCTTATTATCAGCCAGTCGTTGCTTCAGGTAATTGAAAAATATTGAGTAATTATCATACATCTCCTTAACTCCGGGATACTTGGAAGCAACCTCGTCAGCGCCAATATTGCCCCTGGATATTGCGTCGCACAATTCAGATAATTGTTTCTGGGCATTAGCTCTTGCGCCTTGGCGGTCGATACCACCTTGTCCCTCGCTGGCATTCATACTACGGTTTAAATAATCTGCCAGCAAGTCTGGGTCGGTTAGCTCAACACAACGTCGAAAGAAACTTTGTTGCGTCCCGTCAGATCGCAAAAAGGCTGCCGTATAATCGGTCAGTATCTCATTAGCCACATCAATTTCTCTTCGTCGTCGGAATTCCTCTTTTGAGTGTTGACGTTTTGTTTCTTCGTCTAGCCGTTCATAGTCCGCATCAATTGAGTCAAGAGTGCGCAGGGCTCTAATCGCTTGCTGCGTTTGGAATCCCTCCATCGCTTTAGCGCTATCAATAATCTTTCGTATCTGTAAAATCGCGGGCGATCCCTTTATCTCGCTTTTTTCGCCGCGCGCAAATGCTCCGAGCACCTTCATGTCCTCATCACTAACCAAACCAAATTCCACCAAACCATGCGAAAGCTCATGGTTGATCATGTGGCGCAAGTTTAGGTTGAATATCGTCTTTCTTCCGGTATCTGAATCAACTTTCATGTACACATCAGCCAATGCCGACTCGGATATGGTTATAACACGGGTAGAAGGGTTATATGTCATTAGAGAATCATAACCCTGCGATCTGCGTGTAGAGCTGGCAACATTTCCGGTAGGGCGAATAACGACTTTACTGACAGACGAACTTACGTCGTCGGCCGTTAAATGGCCATTCAGCGTCATTTCACACAAAGCATGAATTATCTCTTTCTGTTTTTCTTTGACTTTCGAAAAGCCTTCCTTTGAGGTTAGGGCGGTAATCTGTTGATCGAGACCGGCAAATACCGGTTTCATTTCTTGTAACAAGCGCTTCGTTTCCTCCCAACTCTCCGGGCTTTTTGCTCTATCTTTATATTTTTCCTTCAAAGCTGCGTCAAATAGCTGAATTATCATTGGGTCTGCATCATCGATCCCAATTTCGCGCAAGAAATCAATCACCAGTCCATTGTCTGCTCGTTGGTGTGATTCCTGTCGTCTATCGCCTATTTCCTCTTTGGCGGCAGTACTTAGTTCTGGTTCTACGGTTTTCGATTCGGGCTTTTCTCCGTCCTCTTGCTCCAGGCCTTCCTGATCGTCTTCAAGCTGCTCTATTGGTGGCTTTGTCCTAAATTCACTCATATTTCTCCTGTAAACCGGTCATTACTTTTAATCGAACGGTTTTATTGGTGGTGTGGGTAACGTTGGTTTCTCGGGCGGCGTCGGAGGCGCTTGTGGTGGGACCGGAGGAGGCACTAGTGGTCGTTGCGTCGCTGGAGTTTGAGTTACTGGCGGACTGGCCGCGGGAGGCGGCGGTGTGATTATTGTTTTTGGAGCCTGCGGCGGTAGTGGCGGTGGCGGCACCTGAAAACGTTGTTGGGCCGCTTGCGGTTGTGGGGTGGACAAAGGTGGTGTTGCTGGCCTGGTGCCAGTAGCGCCAACCGGGGTTGGCCCTGGAACGGTTCGTGATGCCGCTTGTGTAGCCGCATTAGTCATATTGACGTTAACTACCGGTTTCGGAGTCTCAACTCGTGGCACGGACGTGTTTGTTGTCCGAACGCCCTTACTTCTCTGGCTTTCGTCAACCACCGCTTTTCCAATCTTTTGAGCAAACACTCTTTGCCCCTCAGGATCGGAGAATATTGTTTTAGCACTGGCGCTTGCCAAATCAATTCCCTTGGATCTTCCAACAGCATTTGCCGTTTCCTTGATGATGCTGCGTAAATTCTCAATATTCCCTAATCCGCCCTCCACTTTAATGCCGGAGGTTGCTTCGATCAGGTGTTCAAGCTGAGCTGAGATTGATTCTAAAGTTTTTTGATCCTGCAGCACTGCCCCAATAGTTTGCTGTTCTCGTCCTTGAAAAATTTGGGTCGTGGCTCCAGGGTTCTGTTGAAGGTGATCGCCCACAGCTGAAGCAACTTGAGCTTCTGCGATCTGCTGATCAATACGCTGGTTTAATTGTGCCTGCTGGCGTTGCTGCAATCTAGAGGATACGCCGTTGATATCGACTTTGTCCCGGCTCCATATAACCGCCGTTTGCATCAATATCATCAAGCGCTTGTCTATCCACCTCCTGCATAAATCCCTGAACGTGGGAAAGCACCTTCTTTGCTTCCGCAATTCTCTCCTGATCGGACTCGAAGGATCGCTCAATCAATCCCTTAAACCCAATCTTTTCAAGAACATCGAGTGCTGGTTTTGCTGCCTCGCTGTCCCAATTAACACCTGCTGACCCCAAACTGGTCAATGATTGTGAGACCTTAGATTTAAGCTGATCCAGCTCTTCCTGCGGCACTCCATCTGATGAATCAACACCTTTTGAGCTCAAATACTGGGTTACGAATATTTTTCCAGTTGCAACTTCATCCTTAGCTGCCTGCATCGCATCTGTCTCTTGCTTGTCTCCTAACACCCCTTGCCGTACCTCCTGAACGCCTCCAAAATACTCCGTAAGCGCTTTTCTGGTTGGGTTCGTTGGGTCATCAAATGCTTCTTGCAATTCTTGGTGGTCGGCCAGAAAACTGGCAACCGTTTTACCCTCTCTTGCTGCCTGCATTGCTGCTTGTGCCGTACTACTATCAACGGCATCAGTAAGTTGTTTTTGCGCTTGGTGTAGGGATGGCGGCGGTGCCACTAGGGGCTTACCCGCCTCATCTTCACTATTGCCAACCGCACCTGTTCCATAGAGCGGTCCGGCGATATCTCTTCTGGTGGCTTCATCGGCAGCAGTGGGTGAGGTGAACAGGGCTTGCCATCTTGCCTCCGCATCTGTTCCATATTTAGTTTGAGTCCGTTGGCGCTTAAGAACATCAAGAGCAGCCTTGCCTTCATAGTAATCACTGGGCGAAAGGTCAGCCAAATCGGCCTCGCTCTTTAATTTGCCGCCATCCAGAAAACCAAGTTTCTCTAGCCGTTTTATAATATCTTCAGGCTTGAGTCCCTGGAAGTTCTCCCTTTCTCCGCCGATGAAACCTCGATTCTTTGCGCGAATACGGCTAAGCTCCAAGCCTTCCCATTCGCTCATCTTATAATAGTCTGAGCCTCTTGAGCGAAGAGCGTCTAATTCGGCTTGCTCTGCTGTGCTTATGGCGCCAGTTCTTTCAGCCTCCTCTAATTCTTTAAATCGATTTGCTATTCTTTCTTTTGCTAACAAGGGCTTATAGTGTTCCATGTAGACTTTCTTCTGTGCATCTTCAGACCTTTTCTTGCGGATTGACTCAAGTTGTTGAGACCTATACTGGCCTCGAGCCGCTCTGTCTTCCACATGTTTTTTGTATAAAGGATGGCTGCGGACATACTTCTCCTTGGCCTCTTCTTTCGTATTCTTATACCAGTTGTTAACACCATTTTTTCCGGCTGTATATAGCGCACCGCCAGTTGCATTCCAGGCCGCTCCGCCCGTCTTATTCCAAGCCTTTTTGCCCCAATTGCCCCATGCGCCCATTACTTGTCCGCCCATCTTAAATGGTGTTGTTAGGGCCATATAGAAGCAAACACCGGCAAAAACATACTTCATTACCCACCCGCCTGATGCGTCGCCGGTTAGAATATTCCCCCACTCGGCGCCAAGCCGAATCCAAACTAGTGAAGTCAACGGCATAAAGGTCCATTTCAACAGGTTGCTCCACCACTGGTTAAAGATGCCCTTGGTTTGCGGGAGTATAGTCGCGATAAACGCTAGCGGTCCCAGCACAGTCAGGAAGTAGATGATCCATGTACGAATAAACAATAGAAAAGCCAGGGCAAAAATTAACAGACCGGCAAGGAAAGTCAGGATCAGTTTAATAAGAGCTATAAGCGGTTCTGTGCCATCACCATAAAACATTTTGAAATCGTCGGCACCGCCAACGGTATTTAGGCCACTCGTTAACGCCCCTGTGTCTTGGGTAATCAAAAAGGCCGCGCCCACGTTTGCTAGGTCGACGAGTATTCGCACAATAAAATAGCTTAGATTGGCAGCAATTACCGCGAAGATGATGCTAGGCAGCATCTTCTTAAATCCATACGTGTTAATGTTGATGTGCAGTATTTCGGCAAATGCGACAACTAATAGAATTGCTATGAGAAAGTAGTTTACTAGATTCATCATGTCTTTCCAGAAGTTCTGAATATCCCTGTTCGTTTCCAGCACCTGCCAAACTGGCTCGATGTTTTCCGGCGACGGCAACCAACTATCGGAGGCAGCCAAGATGGAGTGCGGCATAAATAAATAAGCTAAACCAACGATAGCCGTACCTCCCAAAACCAACAGTTTTGTTTTATTTTTATTCATACTTATTTAAGATGAACTCCAATTGATGCTTGTAACCACTCCAATGCTGATTGGTAAAAGGTTCCAACGAGATTGTAAAAAAAGTAGGCAGCTGAGCAGAGTGCCCCTTCAATTGCTTTCTGAATCCGGCCGCCAAAATCAAAGCCGGACGCTGTACCAACTATTTCGCCGCAGACAGTTGCTGTTTCGGTTGTTGAGCCGCCTCCGCCGCCTCCGCCCGGTGATGCCAAGGTATCATCAGCGGCGCCGCTGGCCACACCAGAAGCCGCTGCAGCCGCCAATTGTGTTGACGGTGCGGATGCAAACCACGATTTCAACCAGCTGGTCGGGGTTCCGGAGGCACTGGCATGAACACCATTAAGGTTAATGCATTTAGGTTTTGGGTCCTCTGTTAAATTTGATTGTTGAGTACCTCCTGCATCAGGCGACGGCATCGTTCCACACGTGGCAGTGGTTACACTACTGCTGGCACCGGTGCCCGATGGTGAGGCAGTTACGGAGCTGGTGTGTGTAGCAAACACCCAGTTGTATAAATGCTGCCTGATCGCATTATCATCGATCGTCACCCCGGCCGAGCCCAAATGCTTTACAGGTGATCCGCTCTTGTCTGAGTCGTCAAGAGAATTATTAATATCGCCAAATCCAACCGCGTGTATTACGGTATCGTTGCCAACCCTGCCCCCGAAAGTTAAACGAACGGATAATTTCTCCATTCCATCTTCTCTTCTAGTGCCAGTTGTACCGGGAATGACAGAGTGTTGGTAGACGAAATAAAAATTATGCTTTGTCCAATCGCCGCCGAATTTCTCGCTAACTACTTTGTGCAGCAGATACTGTGTATCGCGAAGCCTTCGGTCGGCACTGTTTCCAGTACCCGGTATAACAATGTGTGGCGGTTCGTTAGCATTTTTCCCAAGAGTAGCGTTGACATTGCCCTGAAAATAGCGGCAATCAATCTTCATATTCATATCATTCCCCATTGCATCCCAGTAAGAATTACCGGTACCAGCAGTAGGGGTGTTGGTTGGATTGTAAACCTTGAAACTGGAAGAAATCTGCCCGTCATTCTGTGCCCGCGAAGGATCAAAGTCAAAGGCAAGCCGGTAAACATCAAGCTCTTCAGATTTAAAGACGAGTCGTTTGCCGGTCGTACTGCCCGAAATTGGTTCCGACTTCTCGTAGATATAGGTTTTAGACTGAGTCTCAGAATTTCCTGGAGCTTTATAATTATGCTGTAACCTATTCCTTGATCCATCACTTAGGAAGACCAGCGCGTCCTGGCTAGGATGAGAATAGCTTGTGCCAGCAACAATCTGAGCGAGAACATTGAGTTTGCATGTATTCACGTTCTTGTAATAATCATCTCCTCCAGGCGTTGGGGTGGGGGCCGGATCAGCAGCGTGCGTACCTGCAACGTCAAAAACAATAGTGTTAACCACTATTGCGGCAAATAGTAGGTACGCGATCACTCGCCAAATTGGTTTCATCTCTCCCCTCGCTTTCGGTAGTTATACCGATTTATCAACCATCGCCAGATAGCTAATTGTTGGTTCATAGCTGGCGTCAAGATTCTTAGCAGCCTCTAATGCCCTGCGTGCTTCGGCTAAATATTTATTTCTCATTTCATGAGGCATTTCAGTAAATTGAGCAGTTTTCAGGTGCGCTATTCCTAGATACAACCAGGCATCGCGGTATGTTTTGTCCATCTCCGTTGCCGTTTTCGCTGGAATAGCTGCCAACTGGAACTCGCCCCTCTCAATCAATTCGCGTGAATATTTAACTGCGTCTACTTCATCTTGAGGGACTGATTCAGTCGCTTCCAGCAGGTTTAGCTGGTTGTAAGCACTTTTCTCATTCAGGAAAGTGCGCAGCTTAGTCACATCATTTGACGCCAATTTAACTAGCTCTCTACGTTTCGATGCTTCTTTGTCGCCAGGAACCAGTAACAGCACTTTCCTGTAGGCCAGGTCGGCACTGATGTACTTTTTTTGAACCAGATAGTCGTCGCCCGTTCGCAAATACTTCTCACCCAAGTTGGCGCGAACCGGACTAATGATCATTCCGAAACGTGCCCACAAGCCAACCAAAACAAGCATCCATTTAAATGGCTTCCACGTTAACCTGGGCCTTTTTTGGTGAGAAAAGGAATATGTATAGTTAGTCAAAGGATCGTCCTTCACAAAACCAAATAATAGCTGTCACACCGCTACGTTATCTTTGAGTGTAAACGAGCTATTTTGCAAAATAAGTGAATATAACAACGATTGCCAGCATTAGCCTGTACCAAAAGAAGATAGAAAAATCGCTTTTTCTCAAATATTGTAACAAATATTTAATTGTAATGAAACCAAATGCTGTGGAAGCGATAAAACCACTCCAGAAGGCATGATCCAGACTAATTAATTTTAGATCACCGAGTTTAAACAAAAAAGCTCCGGCCATCGCTGGTGTGCCGAGCAGGAACGATATTCGTGCTGCCTGGTCTCTATCCAAACCAAGCGCCCGCCCGGCTGTCATTGTGATTCCCGAGCGTGAAACGCCGGGTACTAGTGCGATTGCCTGAGCCAAACCAATCAGGAAGGTGTTGCCATAGGACAACAACTGAGTCTTGCTTGCGTCATGTTTCTTGGCATACTTGTCTGACAGCCATAAAAGTGCTCCAAATACGACCAGGTTTGTAGCCAACAATAATGGTGAATGCAGGAATTCCTCAACGTAGTCTTCGATGAATACTCCGACAATTGCTGCTGGAATAGAGGCCACGACAATTTTCCACAGCAGGTCTTTAGGGTATCGCGCCACCGGCCCTTTACTAAGAGCCGGTCGAAAAGCATTCCCAATAATCTCCACCCAATCTTTACCGAAATATATAACGATTGCCAGCAAAGTACCAAAATGCAAAGCGACATCAAAAGAAAGACCACGGTAGTCCCAGCTAAACATATACGGCACGAGCACTAGGTGGCCGGAGGATGAAACAGGTAGGAACTCCGAGACGCCCTGGATTGCGCCGATTATCAGCGATTGAATATACTCAGTCATTATTACTGATTGTATCACCGCTAGGCCGTATTAAAAAGATCCGCTTAAAATTGTCTTGCTAAATGGTTTTATGCACTTGCTCTTCCAGCTTTCTGTGTTACAATACAAGCATGGAATCAATACTCAACATAATTAGGGAATACGATTTTGCTATTTATTACGCCCTTTATCAGCAAGGACTCGATTCCTCGCTTATTTCATGGTTGAATTATATTTTCGCTAAATACGGAATTGTGCTTTTCATACTTTCCTTCTCATATCTTATTTGGAAAAAGCGAATTAACGCCTTTTTGTGTTCCTTTTCGGCCATGGCGATCGGCGGCCTAATTGATTTGATTATCTTTGTCTTCTGGCGCCGGCCCCGTCCGTTTGTTACCCATGGCGATGTCATTGTTCCTCCTCCGATGCTAGATGAGTTATCAGCTGACCGCATGAGCTCATTTCCCTCCAGTCATACTTACATCGTTTTCGCCATTGCTGTGAGCGTTTATCTTTACGGCCATAAGCGCCTTGGTTCCGTTTTGTTTATTCTGGCCATCTTTACTGCGCTAGGACGCATCGGAACCGGCCTGCATTACCCGTCTGACACAATTGGCGGCGCTCTGTTGGGCATTCTGTCCGGTATCATTGCCTACAGGATTGTCCATCAGGCGGAGAAGAACTGGCGATATGATGAAGGCGAAATTGCCGGTGCAGACAGGTAACAACGAGGGACTAAATGAAGGATCTCGATGAGTTAAAACGGGAATTTCTCGAGTTTTGCGAACTGGACAAGGGACAGTCTTTGCTGACCGTGGAAAATTACGATCGTTATCTCACCCGTTTCTTTGAGTGGTTGGCTGCAGAGTCGGGGCGGGAATCACATCTATCATCGGACATGATCACTCAGGAAGCTATCCGAAAATATAAACTTCATGTAAACAGACTTACAGACCATGATGGTAAGCAGCTAAAGAGAACAACGCAGAACTATCACGTATTGGCCATCAGGGCATTCTTAAGATACCTTGCGTTTCGTGGCATTGAGTCCTTGTCGCCGGAAAAAATTTCAATCTCTAAGCTCGGAGACCGGGAAATTACTTTTCTCGAGTCCGACGAGATGAGTCGGCTGCTTGAGGCTCCCGACACCACCAAGCTTTCTGGTTTAAGAGACCGAGCAATGCTTGAGTTGCTATTTTCGACTGGAATGCGCGTTTCGGAACTAGTCGGTCTAAATCTCGATGATATTAATTTCGAACGTGGAGAGATAGCGGTGCTTGGCAAGGGAAAAAAATTGCGTGTTGTTTTTATCTCTGACACTGCACTCTATTGGCTTGACCAGTACATTAAAAACCGCGGTTATATAAAACCTCCCGCTGGCGCGCTCTCCACAAAAATCGAGGAACCGCTATTTCTTTCTTCGCGCGGGGAAAGAATCACCGTTCGTTCTATTCAGCGCATGGTAGAACGCACTGCTGGCAAAGCTGGGCTCTCAAAGCATGTCTCGCCGCATACCCTTCGCCACTCCTTTGCCACCGATCTACTAATGGCAGGTGCCGATGTCAGAAGTGTACAGTCTCTGCTTGGCCACTCCTCAATTACCACAACCCAAGTCTACACTCACGTCACCGACCAGCACCTTCGGGAGGTGCACCAGGCATTTCACGGTCGAACCCTTTCTAAACAAAAAAACGCCCCTGATGCACTGGACGCCGAAGACTTGGACAGTACCACCGATACTGGTGAGATAGCCGTTTAGTTTGCCGCGAATCTGTTAGCTGATTTGAATTCGCGTGGTTTTGTGTGGCTCATCTTCCCACATGTCAAAGACCTCAATCTCATATGACTCTTCTGTAAACGTATAAGAGGTAATCTCTGCCTTGATCGCCTCAATACGATGCTGGCCAGAGTTAATCGGCACTGAAGTATCCGGGTCTTTGATTTTTTTTATCTTTACTTTTTTCACTT